>JAFGTK010000033.1 GCA_016934135.1 Deltaproteobacteria bacterium
ACACCTGCAGGTATCTTTACCTTGAGCTTCTTTTTCCGGCTTATACTTCCCTGTCCCCTGCACTGTTTGCATGGCTTGGAGATGACCTGTCCCGTGCCTCTGCAATGGGAACAGGTTGTGCTGATGGTGAAGAATCCCTGAGAGCGGTAGACCTGACCCTTTCCCCCGCATGTCTTGCAGGTCTCGGGGGAGGTCCCCGGCTCTGCGCCGGTTCCGCTGCAGATGTCACATGTCTCGGTCTTGGGAATTTCCAGGTCCAGCTCGGTGCCTTTTGAAGCCTGTTCAAGCGTTATGGATGCATCGTATCTGAGGTCTGACCCTCTCGAAGGTCCGCGTCTGTATGTTCTTCTTCCTGAGGAAAATCCGAAGACCTCGCCGAAGATGTCCGAGAAGGAGCTGAAGATGTCGTCGAAGTTTGAGAATCCCTGGAACCCGGTACCCTGGAGCCCTTCGTGGCCGTACTGGTCGTAGATGCGTCTCTTGTTAGGGTCGTGCAGGACCTCATATGCCTCGGCAGCTTCCTTGAAACGGGTCTCTGCCTCCTTGTCCCCCGGGTTTCTGTCCGGATGAAAATTCATAGCCAGCTGTCGGTAGGCCTTTTTGATCTCATCCGAAGTCGCGGAACGGGAAACTCCGAGGATATCGTAAAAATCCTTTTTTGTCATGATTTATCGTGCAGTGAGATTTTTCCTTCGGCAAGTTCCCTTAAGGCAGTGACAACATATCTGTTCTCTTTACGCTTTGACAGAGGCGATGCCCCTTTCATGAGCTGTTTCGTCCTTTTGGATGCAGCAATTGCCAGAGAAAAACGATCGTGAACCTTTTCCAGGCAGTCTTCAATAGTTACTCTTGCCATAATTTTCCTTCCCGAATGTGTAGGTGTCAGAGCTAATGCCACACAATTGTTTACTCGTCAAGCCCCCTGATGCGCCTTCAGTCGTCATAATTGCCTTTAGACGTGTTTTCTTCTTTAAACAGGGACAGTGCTTTCTGTCTGATTTTATCCTCAGACCATTCCATCGGGTCTTCAATTTGCCTGGCCTTGGGTCCGAGGTCGCAGGATCCTGCTGAGAGGATAGCATCTATTGCCAGAGGAGCTGTATCGTCTGCATTGAAACAGTCTGTGAGCAGTCCATACACGAAATGTTCAACAGCTTCTTCCATCCTTTCCCTCACTTGTCTGGGCTGTGCAAGCAGTTTGGGCTCAAAGGGGAGATTCAGTTTTTTATAATCACCGGCTTTCAGGGATTTTCCCTGAGCATAGTCGACCATTTCCGACCAGAGATCTTCCATTACTCCGACATCAGGGACCTTGATAAAGTTTCCTGATTCATCTAACTGGGCATTGCCGTAATCATTTACCTTTACACCCCATGAGATCATCTGAAGTGCTGTTGCGACATTGGCCTTGGTGGTCCTGGTCTCCGAAGCGATCCTCCTGAGCCGTTCCACGCTGTTGCCCGATGTCCCGTGCTGTGCACCTGAAACACCGTATTTTGCGATGGATTCATGGATTTTCCGGGTGAGTTCCACCTGTATGCCTGCATCGCTTGCCTCGATGCCATGCGTTGTTCCGTTGTTCAGTGCTATCCAGTCGGGGAAGATGCCATGGGCATTGAGGCCCTGGATCAGAAAGAGTGCCTCTTCAGGTGTAGACAGACCTTCTTTGCCCTTTATCTCTCCGACTTCTGTTTCATAGCCGGCCCATGAGGGGATATATTCTCTGAGCGCAATATTTGCCAGGAGGTTGTCCTCGTCGCTCATATGGGATGCATCGACGGCAATGGATGTGATGCCTGCATCGAACATCGAGGGGATGTCGATCTTTGCCTTGCCAACCTCAACGGGTTTTTTGAGGCCGAAATGATCTGCATGAACAGCGACCGGCACGGTTATTCCCAGCTCGTTACATGAGGCATCCACATATTGAGCGATATTCCACATATTGATAAGGCAGTATGTGCTCTCTGATTTGGCGATCTCTATTATAATGGCTGCATTCGCCTTTTGGGCCGCTTTGAGACATGCCCTGATAACAATGCTGTTTCTTCCGTTTGCAGCGATCGTCATGGCCTTGCCCTTTTTGATCATTGCACGGTCAATGGCTTTTCCGCTGACTATCAATGCCTTTGAATTCGGGAACAGACGTTTGATGGTCGGCGGACGGCCGATTTCAAGCGCCTTGTTGTAATCTGCAGAAGCACTCATATGTTACCTCCTTAAAAAGTATGCTGTAGTACCTTTTTGTTAATCCAGATTCTTTTTTGCAAACGCTTCGTATTCCAGTACATCATCCTTTGAACCTATGATCAGCGGAACCCTCTGATGGAGCTGATTGGGTTTGATATCGAGTATACGCTCATAACCTGTGGATGCATAGCCCCCTGCCTGCTCGACGATGTAGGCAAGAGGATTTGCTTCATAGAGAAGTCTCAGCTTGCCCGTAGGCTTTTTAGGGTCTTTCGTATCTTCAGGATAGAGGAAGATGCCCCCCTTGAGGAGATTTCTATGGAAGTCGGCAACAAGAGAACCGATATATCTCGATGTGTATGGCTTACCCAGGGTGTTTCTGTCTGATTTGAGGTAATCGATGTATTCCAGAGTTCCCTTTTTCCAGTATGGATAGTTTCCCTCGTTTGTGCTGTAAATCTTTCCACGTGCAGGAATTTTGATGTTGGGATGGGAAAGGATGAACTCCCCAACAGACGGGTCCAGGCTGAAGCCGTTTACCCCATTGCCTGTGGTGTAAACGAGGATGATGCTGGAGCTGTAGATGATGTACCCTGCACCGAAAAGCTTGTATCCGGGCTGGAGGCAATCTTCAAGGGTACCGTCGCCACTATCGGATATTCTTTTGTAAATACCGAAGATCGTACCTATGGAAACATTTACATCGATGTTGGTAGACCCGTCGAGCGGATCGAACATGACTACATAATCACCCTTTGGATTCTCTCTGGGTATCATGATCATTTCTTCGTCTTCCTCAGAGGCCATGACGCAAACCTTGCCTATGTAATTCAGTGAATTGATGAATACCTTGTTTGCGTACACATCGAGTTTCTGAACCTCTTCGCCCTGAATATTCTTTTCCCCGGTTCTTCCGAGAATATCCTCTACAAGTCCTGCGTGTGAGACCTGCGCGGCAACGACCTTGGCTGCGAAGATGATCTGGCTCAGGATAGAGCTGAAGTCTCCTCTGCCCTCATGTTTCCTTTGTTCGTTCATAATGTGTCTGTCAAATGAAATAATGGTTTCGTTCATAAATCCTCCCCTTTGAAGGTTTTGGCGAACAGTACTGAGACGAATAAAGGTATGATACCATCTGATTGAAAAAAAAATCAAGGTGATGTGCTGATTTCCTGTCGAATTTTTTCAAGAATATTCATTCGAAAATAATTCATAAAAACTGTTGACAGGAATGTTGTTACTATGTATAGAAACAACATGAAGATTATCGATGCCCAAGTGCACAGGATTAATTGGTGGTGGTGCGATATTAATAGAAATGTCATAGGGGGTTTGCCTTAGAAAAATTCCGGCAGATTAGCTTCTAAAGGCGGCAGGCTTCCTTGAAAGTCTGCCGCCTTTTTTTGTGAAAGGGGATACAATGCAAGCAGCAATTAGGATGTTCAGAGACATTAAAGACCGCGGCGTGGTTGTCGTGAAAAGGCTCACCTGCGATACCCTCACCCCGGTACAGACATACTGGGCTCTTGTAGGCGAGGGCCAGGGTTTTCTTCTCGAGTCCATTCCAGGATCATACAGTTTTATTGGGAGATTCAGCGATGCTGATGTGATCACCATACATGATGAGGATGATCCATGGGCCAGGATGCCTCTTGAGGGGAACAAGCTCGAATTCAATCAGAACGGACTGCCGCCTTTTATCGGAGGCTATGTCGGCTACCTGGGCTATGATATGGTCAGGGGTATTGAGAAACTGCCCCGTCCGAATAAGGCCTCGGGATTTCCGGATACCATACTTGCAAGGGCAGATACATTGATCGTGTTCGATCATCTTAATCAGTCGATATCGCTTATCCATACCATTGTGAGTCCCTGCATAGGGGAAGATGAGGCCCTTATAAAGGCAAAAGAAGCCTTTTCTCAGATTGAAGACGACCTGCTGGGCAAACAGGCGATGCCTGCCGCCAGGGTGCCTGATAAATGTACGGTGGAATCCATTTCCATTGGAAATAAGGATTTCATCGAAGCAGTGAACAGGGCAAAATCCTATATAAGAGACGGTGATATCATGCAGACTGTTCTTTCAAGGAGATTGGAGCTGCATACGTCATGCGATCCGTTCGATACCTACAGAAGACTGAGGCAGATCAACCCGTCGCCGTATCTTTTTTATATACGATTTTCGGATGTCACCCTGATCGGATCATCGCCAGAGGTCATGGTGAAACTAAGGGGTGATACGATCACCTCTCTTCCCATTGCCGGGACGAGGCCCAGGGGGAAATCGCCCGAGCATGACGAACGCCTCGCTGCAGAGCTTATGGGAGACGAGAAGGAACGGGCCGAACACCTCATGCTTCTGGATCTGGCACGTAACGATGTCGGAAGGGT
>JAFGTK010000262.1 GCA_016934135.1 Deltaproteobacteria bacterium
AGCCGCTCCCACAGTGTTTATTTCTTCTCCAACTTAAATATCTTCTACGTGAGCTGTGCGGCACACCGGGCGCATATCTCGGGATGCGTCGGGTTCTTCCCGATATCATCGCTATAGTGCCAGCAGCGGGGACACTTTCCGCCCGATGCCTTTACAGCCTCTATCCTCAGCTGGGGCAATTCCTCGCTTTCGATATACGGGCCGTCGCCCTTTTCCACACTGACCCCGGAACATATGAATACATCACCGAGTATGGGTTCGATCTCCTGAAGGAAGTCATGTGTATCCCCGGCGCATATGAGGGTGACCCTTGCATCCAGAGGATGGCCGATCACCTTGTCCCTTCTTGCCTGCTCCATCTGTTTGGAAACTTCCTGACGCAGTGTGATAATGCGCTCCCATTTGGCATCAAGGGCATCATCCTTCAGGTTCTCGTCAGATCCTGGCATGACGCTTAAATGTACACTCTCTTCTTTTTCCGCAGAGTCAGGGATAAAGTCCCATATCTCCTCTGCAGTAAAGGCAAGGATGGGCGCGATGAGCCTTGTGAGATCGGTAAGTATCATGAAGATTGCGCTTTGTGCGGATCTCCTCTCCAGGGAATCCGGCTTGTATACATAGAGTCTGTCCTTCAAAATATCGAGATAGAATGAACTCATATCCACAACACAGAAGTTGTGCACAAGCTGGTAGATGACATAGGGCTCGAATTCTTCGTATGCCCTGCGCACCTTCTCGATCAGCTGCTGGGTTTTATGAAGGGCAAACCGGTCGAGTTCCATCATATCCTTATAGGCAACCATATCCTTTACCGGATCAAAATCATGTAGGTTTCCCAGCATGAACCGTGAGGTATTCCTGATCCGCCGGTAGGTCTCTACCAGACGTTTGATAATCTCATCGGAGATCCTGATATCTGTCTTGTAATCCTGGGCACTTACCCAGAGCCTGAGGATCTCCGCTCCGTATTTGGATATGATTTCCTGCGGCGATATGGTGTTGCCGAGCGATTTGGACATCTTCCGTCCATCACCGTCGACCACGAATCCGTGCGTCAACACGGTCTTGTACGGTGCCTCACCGCGTGTGCCAACCGATGCGAGCAATGTGCTGTGAAACCATCCCCTGTGCTGGTCCGAACCCTCAAGATACATATCGACCGGGATACCCAGCCTCGGGTCGTCTTCGCACACGGCGGCATAGCTCACACCGGAGTCAAACCAGACATCGACAATATCCTCTTCCTTATCGAATTCATTTCCTGAGCATTTGGGACAATTCGTACCTTCGGGCAAAAGCTCGTTTGATGACCGTACAAACCACGAATCCGCACCTTCTTTTTCAAATATTGAGGCAACATGATCTGCAATCTGTTTCGATAAGATGACTTCACCGCAGCCTTTGCAGTAGAAGACCGGAATGGGCACACCCCAGGACCTCTGCCTGGAGATGCACCAGTCCGGCCGGTTCTCCACCATGGAATAGATCCTGTTCTGGCCCCAGGTCGGGACCCATTTCACCTTGTTTATAGATTCAAGCGCTTTCTTCCTGAGATCGCCTGTTTCCATGGAGATGAACCACTGGTTGGTGGAGCGGAAGATAATAGCATTTTTGCACCGCCAGCAATACGGGTATGAATGTGCATAGTTATCTGCAGCCAGGAGTGTCCCTTCCCTTTTCAATGCAGCATTCACATCATCGTTTGCATCAAAAACGAACTTGCCTGCAAACTCTTCAACGTCCTTGGTGAATTTTCCTTCATTATCCACCGGCGCATAGATATCGAGGCCATAGACCTTCCCGATCTCGTAGTCTTCCTCACCATGACCGGGAGCGATGTGTACACACCCGGATCCTGCCTCCAAGGTTACGAACGGGGCAAGGATCATGAGCGATTCTCTTTCATAGAGAGGGTGTTTTGCCTTCATATGCTCAAGGACCCCACCCTTGAATGTGGCCAGAGAGTTGTAATCATCCACGCCGATTTCCTTCATCACCTGTTCGACGAGGTCTGTTGCCAGTATAAGCACGCCGTACTTGTCTGTCTTCACTGCGGAATATTCCAGGTCAGGATGCAGGGCAACCGCAAGATTGGCCGGGATCGTCCATGGCGTAGTGGTCCAGATGACCACATGAGTATCATCTGCATAGTCCTTGAGTTCCGGGATCTTTTCAGAGACATCGGAGATCATCTTGAACCTGACAAAGATGGCAGGGGTCGTCTGATCGTGGTATTCCACCTCTGCCTCTGCCAGGGCTGTTCCGCAGGTGGCACACCAGTAGACGGGCTTACGCGCCTTGTACAGGGAATTATTGCCGATAAATTTACCAAGTTCCCTCACAATGGTGGCCTCGTAGCTGTATTTCATGGTAATGTACGGGTCATCCCAGATGCCCAGCACGCCGAGGCGTTTGAACTCTTCACGTTGAATATCCAGAAATCCATGGGCGTATTCCCGGCATTTCTTTCTTATCTCAGCCTTGGTCATATTGGCTATCTTATCACCCATCTCGATCTCCACCTGGTGTTCAATCGGAAGACCGTGGCAGTCCCACCCGGGAAGATAAAAGGTGTTATGACCCATCATAAAAAACGATTTGACGATAATATCCTTGAGAATCTTGTTCAGGGCAGTGCCTAAGTGTATGTGTCCGTTTGCATATGGGGGACCGTCATGGAGTATGAATTTCTCCCAGTCCCTGGATTTGTCCAGAATCTTCTGGTATAGGTTCTCATCTTCCCATCGCGAAAGCACTTCAGGCTCTTTGTTCACAAGCTTCGCTTTCATGGGAAATTCAGTCTTTGGCAAACACAGTGTATCCTTGTAATCCATCCTATCCTCCTTGCTTATTCACGAAACCAGAATCTATCCCATGAAACAAAGTCTTGTCAATGCCTCGGATTTATCCTGCATGCGCCAGGATGAGATATGAGACGTGACTGAGGAGATATTCCCGGGGAAAGATATGGGAACTGATGGGGCAGCCGGTCCGATATTACATACAATACCAAGCCTGATGATGCATTCTGATTACTGTTTCAGCACCTCCCGTGCAATGACGAGCCGCTGAACCTCGGATGTACCCTCATAAATAGTGGTAACCCGTGCATCGCGGTAGAGGCGTTCCACCTTGTATTCCTTGGTATAGCCGTATCCTCCATGAATCTGCAGGGCCTGATATGCCGCCTTGTTTGCAAGTTCCGATGCAAAGAGCTTTGCCATGGATGCCTCCTTGGTAAATCCAAGACCCTGATCCTTGCGGTCGGCAGCAGACAGCGCGAGCCAGCTTGCCGCCTCAATCTGAGTCGCCATGTCGGCAATCATCCACTGGATCGCCTGAAAAGAGCTGAGGTTTCTTCCGAACTGCTTTCGTTCCCTGGCATAGCTGATCGCCTCATCCAGGCAAGCCCTGGCAATCCCCACTGCCTGTGATGATATGCCGATACGGCCGCTGTCAAGCGCGTTCATGGCCACCTGAAATCCCTGGCCCTCCTTGCCCAGGAGATTCTCTTTGGGCACCCGGCAATCCTCGAAGATCAATTCCACCGTGTTCGAGGCTCTTAGCCCCATCTTTTCTTCAGTGGCTCCGATGGAAAAGCCGGGGAAGGATTTCTCGATAATGAATGCAGAAAGTCCTCTGCTGCCCTTTTTCGGATCTGTCCGTGCAATGAGGTTGATCCTGTCGGCATAGGCACCATGGGTGATGAAGATCTTGGTGCCGTTGATCAGATAATGATCCCCCTTGTCTTCAGCCCGCATAATCATACTGCCGGCATCCGAACCGGCCCCTGGTTCCGTGACGGCAAACGCCCCGAGCATCTCTCCGCTTGCAAGTGGAACCAGGTGGGTGATCTTCTGCTCCTCCGAACCGAATTTCAATAACGGCTCGGTAGACAGGTTTGCCACCGACATGGTTACAGCAGTGGATGCACATGCATAGGCAATCTCCTGCAAAGCCAGGCAGTAACT
Organism: Deltaproteobacteria bacterium; assembly: GCA_016934135.1. Classification (GTDB taxonomy): domain Bacteria; phylum Desulfobacterota; class Desulfomonilia; order UBA1062; family UBA1062; genus DSAD01. Next base: position 3,972 of record JAFGTK010000262.1, read on the forward strand.
GACCGCCCCGGTTTCCGACCCTCCATACCGGGCAGGGACCATCATACCCATCAGGCCGAGTTCACCCATCTTTTTGATGCTCTCATGAGGGAATATTTCCTCCTTGTCCCTTCTTGCTGCATGGGGCTCCAGTTCCTTTCTCGCAAAGTCTCTGGCCATCAGCCGTACCATCTCCTGCTCGCTGGTCAATTGAAATGCCATGATTTGCTCCTTATGGGACAAAGATAACAACCAGCAGTTCAGTGGTTTCGCTGGTAGGGTTGCTCAGCTTGTGGTGGAGCGCCGAATTAAAATGTATGTTTCCACCTTCTTTAAGTTTCGTAATATTCTGTCCCACCTGTATTGAAAGTCCGCCTTTTAAGACATAGACGAATTCTTCACCCTCGTGGTGGTATTCAGCACCCTTGTGCTCGGTTTTAGCATCGATGGTTACGAGGTATGCATGCAGATGTCTGTCAAGACCGGGTCTGGTGAGTGAAACATACGCATATGAATCCACCCTCTTCTTGTGGCTTTTTGCACGCTTTTTCGATGCCTTCTTTTCCTCCTCGTCCTCCACCTGTTCTATATCCATCTTGAACGTATGGCCGAGCTGAAGCACCAGAGAGACCGGAGGAACCATCTCGTCGTTCTCAACCTTGGCCAGGGTATCCATTGGATATCCGGTCTCGAGGGCGAGGTCCTCCA
>JAFGTK010000263.1 GCA_016934135.1 Deltaproteobacteria bacterium
AAAGAACCTCGCGACGGAATTTACGCATTAGTGTCTTATGAAATCCTCACCGGTGAACTCCCTTCGTGCTCTTCGTGGTGTGATATCTCTCTATATGCTCTTCATAACTACTCAGGTGGAGGGGTTCAGGCTGTCAGGAAAAGATGAAGAGGCAGAAGGCAGAAAACAGGCGTTTGTCGTTTTTGGTGATGAGGATGAGGCCTTTCCCGATGCTATTCTTTGTTGCCTGGATGCCGGTATTGAGGCATAATGTCGGCTGACCGACAGATAGGGCGTGCGATAGAATGAAATTCTTGCCTTCCATCTTTGCCACGATGCTCAGCGGCGAGATATCCAGGAGAAATATCCGTCTGCTCCTGAAATACCTTTTCGCCCTCCTCCTGATCATAGCCGCCTACAGCGTGATCTTTCACCTTCTCATGGCGGCGGAGGGACAGGATCATTCCTGGATCACCGGAATCTACTGGACCCTCACGGTCATGACAACGCTGGGATTCGGCGACATCACCTTTACCCAGGATATTGGCCGGGCCTTTTCCGTCCTGGTGCTGATGACCGGTGTCGTGTTTCTCCTGGTCCTGCTGCCCTTCATCTTCATCATGTTCTTCTTTGCCCCGTGGATGGAATCAGAAGCACGCAGCCGCGCCCCGCGGGAGCTGTCCGGGGATATTTACAACCATATCATCATGTCGAGCTACGATTCCGTGACCATCTCCCTGATTGAGAAGCTCAGGAGTTACGGGCAGCGCTATGTGGTCATCGTCGAGGATCTCCATCGGGCTCTCGAACTGTTCGACATGGGGGTGCGGGTGGCCATCGGAAACATCGACGACCCCCTTACCTACCGAAAGATGCGCGTGGACAAGGCCTGCCTGGTGGTGGCGACCAACAGTGACCAGGTCAACACCAATATCGCCTTCACGGTGAGGGAGGAAAACGACCAGGTCCCTATCATCACCTCCGCGGATTCACCCAATTCGGTGGATATCCTGAGCATGGCCGGGAGCTCATGGGTACTGCTCCTCCACGAGATCCTCGGACATTCGCTCGCAAATCTCACCATTGCCGGAGACTGCAAGGTCAACATCATCGGGCGGTACCAGGATCTTGTCATCGCCCAATCACCCGTCATGGATACCCCTCTGGTGGGGAAGACCCTTACCGAGAGCAACCTGCGCAAGGACTTCGGCCTCACCGTCGTGGGGATGTGGTCAAGGGGAAAGTTTACCATCTCGAGGGCCGATTCGCTCATTGAGCGATCGACCGTCCTCGTCCTTGCAGGGTTGCAGCAGGGCATTGACGCTTATGACGAGGTGTATTCCTTCTACCACATCTACAAGATAGCCGGTGATCCGGTGATCATAATCGGTGGAGGCAGGGTAGGCCTGGCGGCGGCCGAACGGTTCAGACAGCGGGACATCCCCTGCCTGATCATCGAAAAGAAGCAGAGAAAGGCCCAGGAGGGGGAGAACTACGTTCTGGGTGACGCAGCCGATATCTCCACCCTGGAGAAGGCGTGGTTCGAAAAGGCGCCTGCAGCGCTCATCACGCCGCACGATGACGATACCAACATCTATCTCACCAAGTACCTCAGGAGCCTCCGCCCGGACATGCAGATCCTCAGCCGTGCAAACATGGAAAGGAACATATCGACGCTGCACCGCGCAGGTGCGGACTTTGTGCTCTCACACGCATCGCTCGGTGCAAACATCATCTTCAACTTCATCAACAACGAGGACACCCTGCTGCTTGCAGAGGGACTCGATATTTTTCATCTCAAGACCCCGGGAAGCCTTGCGGGCAGGACACTAATGGAATCCGGCATCAGGGAAAAGACCGGGTGCACCGTGGTTGCCCTGCAGCGCGACGGCATCACCACCATCAACCCGGAACCAGACATCCGTTTCAGCGCTGCGGACGAACTGCTCCTGATTGGCACCTTTGACTCAGAGCGCACCTTTATGCGTGAATTCAAGCAGTAGAGACCCGGGGGTACAGAGAATAATGGGGTCAAACAGAATAATGGGTGACCCCCTCTCCTCCATAGCCTGAATTATTAGAAGATTACCGGGGACAAATTCAATCTTGAGAATCAGGATTTCACCTTGCTTGGTCAATTGTCAAGATGCGCCCTGCTCTATTTCGCCGTAGTACGTGGCACACATAATTCTTTGACTATTAATGCGTTATGTTTAAGAAATGTACGATGAGCACAACACTGAAAACAGAAATCACCCATTTAAAGCTGCGCCGTCTTGCAGGAGAGAAATTTTATGGCCGGGGGGTCTCATACTTTGAAAACGGGCATGTTGAAAAGCTTACAACACGCAAGAATTCCATATCAGGCTCAGTGGCAGGATCATACACATACCGTACAAAAATATGGTTGGACGAGAGAGAAAACGGTCTGGATTACTCCTGCTCGTGTCCTGTGGGACAGGATGGCTATTTCTGCAAGCACCTTGTTGCCACCGGTCTTGAATGGATTGAAAAACAGGCGGATTCAGATACCGGGGAAAAAGAGCCTCTTTCTGCCGCAAAGGCATGGATGCAAGGTCTCGAGAAAGATCACCTCATCAGGATTATCCTTGACCATGCAGATGTGGACGATGACTTTTTCAATTGGCTTGTACTCCAGGCTTCCATCCTCCGGGAAGGCAAGGACATTGATGTTAAGCAGATCAAGAACATATTGAAAGGTGCGATATCCATTCGAGGATTCGTCAATTACCATGATGCGTATGACTATTACCTTGGGGTGGAACAGGCCGTTGACAGCCTTGGGCAACTATTAGAAAACGGCCATGCCGAACACGTAATTGAGTTGGCTGAATATGCACTCTCAAGGCTTGAAACGGCCATGCATAATGTTGATGATTCAGACGGGTACCTACACGGTATAATATCAGACCTGCTGGAATTTCACCTCAAGGCCTGCGGGATTGCCAGACCAGACCCCATATCCCTTGCACGCCGTCTTTTCTCCTGGGAGGTTGAGTCTGACTGGGATTTTTTCACTGACGCGGCAGAGACGTATGCAGATGTCCTCGGCCGGGAAGGCCTGGACATGTACAGGAAGCTTCTTGAAAAGGCCTGGGAAGAGATCCCTCCCCTCGGTCCGGAAGACACAGAGTCCAGGTACGACCACAGAAGACACATGATCTCTTCCAGGATGACAGCCATTGCCCTGCGAAGAGAAGACAGAGATATGCTCCTGGAGATCAAAAAGCGAGACCTCTCATCTCCTGACACATATCTTGAGATTGCAAAGATTCACCTCGATGCAGGGGAGATCGATGATGCTGTTTCCTGGGCCGAGAAAGCGGCTTCCACATTTCCACATCACTACATGAAAAACACCATTATCGACTTCCTGGCCGAACTCTACATAAAGACGTCAAAGCCCGATTCAGCCATAGAAATAATCTGGAAAAGCTTTAAGAGCAATCCATGTATGGAACGCTATACAGCTTTGAAGAACATTACCAGGGAAAGAAGCAAATGGCCGCTATGGAAAGGCAAGGCCTTTGAACTTGTCAAAGAACATATTCAAGAGGATAAATCCAAGAAAAACACACTTTACAGATTTCGAAAACCCGACAACTCTCTCCTGGTAGAAATGCATCTTCATGAAAAAGACATCGAGTCTGCCTGGCTGGCAGCCCGCTCCGGAGGCTGTCATGTCGATCTCTGGCGAAAGCTTGCGAGGTTAAGGGAAACAGATCATCCCGCGGATTCCCTGGAGGTATACCAGCTGGAGATTGATCGTATATTGAAGCAGACGAATATGGATGCATACCGTGAGGCTGTCCGGACGCTGGGAAAGATCAGGAAACTGATGATTCCGATCAAAGGGGAGAAATCCTTTGAAACGTATCTCGACATTGTCCGTTCCAGCCATAAAAGAAAACGAAATTTCATTGGATTGGTAGACAAGAAAAAGTGGGACTAATTTCGGTTCTCTACTGTTTGTCAATGGACTTACTGATCATCTTCTGAAATTGTGGGCAAGAAACGCCTTTTTAAATCAGAAAATATTGGCTGTAAACAGTCTCCCATAGTCGATCCGCGAGATATGTTACCCGGGTAACCTTGCATTTCAAGAAACATCTCATGGAGAGATTTCTTGAGCAAAGGAAAAGAAGAATAATCTATAGTCGGGACTAGTTTTATAAACTCCTAAACTGAATTGTGTGATCATATCCTGGTTATTACATCTGACAGCTGCTATCTGATCTTACAACCTTCAGAAAGGGTACACTCTGTCAGATCAGATCGGAGCTACTACACTTCAATGTACGACACTGTCTGGTAACCGGTAATTTATGATTGCGGTCTATCATCTTTTTGCGCTCAGCCGCCCCGCTTTGGTGAGCGCTTTTTCTAAAAAATCATTCTCCAGCGTCAGCTCTCCAATCT
>JAFGTK010000034.1 GCA_016934135.1 Deltaproteobacteria bacterium
CTTATCATTTAGTTATGGCTTTTTCCGTGAACAGACCCCCATCAGTTCTCCGCTGTCCAGGATATGCCCGTCAACAGCATAGAGGATATTCTTCCTGGTAGCACTGCATGGTTCAACAGAGATGATAGTGTCCAGAGCATATAGCCTGAAGAAATAACGGTGGGTACCGAATGGTGGACAAGGCCCGTTGTAGCCGGTTTTTCGGAACGACGTTATGCCCTGCAGGACTCCTTTATCAATGATGTCTGTATGCTGCATCCCCTCGGGAAGCTCCATTACATCAGGATCGATGTTATACACGATCCAATGCGTCCATACAGGGAGGATAAACCTCGGTATGGGGATATCCGGGTCTTCCATGATAAGAACCATGCTTACAGTCCGATTCGGAACATCTCCCCATATGATCTGCGGCGACAGGTTTTCACCGCGGCATGTATATTTCCGGGGAATCTGACCGCCTTCATTAAATGAAGGGCTGAAAAGTTTCATTTCCTTTTGATCGCCTCCTTTTTATTTTAATTGCCTACATGGGCATATTCCCGTGCCGCTTCGAATACCTCGGAGGACGTTTCTTGGTTGAGAGAAAATCAAGCGTTCTGATAAAAACCCTGCGTGTTTCCCTCGGTTCGATAACATCATTGATAAAGGGGTTATATGCAGCCTCATGCATGGGATTTGCATAGCGTTTCTCGTACTCTTGAAGCAATTGGCTGCGAACCTTTTCGGGCTGATCCGAATTCCGTATGGTCTCCCCGAAAAAGAGTTCCACAGCGGCCCTGGCCCCCATAACCCCAAGTTCGGTAATAGGCCAGTAAAACAGAAAGTCTGTGCCCACCTGTGCAGGGATAACCCCCATGCCCAGGTTTCCGCCTCCGTAGGCCTTGCGCATTACAAGTCCGATCCTTGGGACTGTTGATTCACAAAGGGCATAGAGTACCTTTGCTCCGTGACGGATAATGCCGCATTGTTCCTGTTCACTGCCGGGAAGATAGGCAGAGGTGTCCACCAGCAGAACAATAGGTATATTAAAGCAGTCGCAGAATCTCATGAATCTGGTCTGCTTGTCAGAGCTGTTTGCCGTGAGACTGCCGGCCAGGAAACAGGGCTGGTTGGCGACAATCCCCACTGAACGCCCGCCCATTCGGGCAAAGCCCACCACGATTTCCGGGGCGAACTCGGGCTTGATCTCAAAGAATTGCCCGGCATCCACAAGCACGGCTATTGCCTTGCGGACATCATATGCCTTAGATGCGGCCGAAGGTACTATATCCGTGAGTTCATCCGTGAATCGACCCGGGTCGTCGATAAGATCCCCTGCCGGCGGACAAGAATCAGCGTTGTCCGGCAGGTAGTCCAGGAGTTCCCTGATACTGCTGAGCATCTCCTGCTCGGTTTTATATCTTCTATCGGCAACCCCGGAAACCTTGCAGTGAATCTCTGCTCCTCCAAGAGCGTCCTTGGTCGGCTTCTCTCCCATAACCACCTCCACGGTCCCGGGGCCGGTGATGAACATATGACTCTGTTTGTCCACCATGAAGATAAAGTCGGTAAGTGCAGGGGAATAGACCGATATCCCTGCGCAGCTTCCCATAACTGCCGATATCTGAGGAATAAGGCCCGAGGCCTGAGTATTGGGATAAAAAATGGATCCGCCGTGCTTCTCCATCGCCTCGCCGAACACGCTCTTTGAATTCATGTCCGGGATACGGGCACCGGGGGAATCATGAAGGCCGATAAACGGCACACCCATGTCCAGTGCCGATTCCACAGTACGGTACATCTTGAAGCCGTGGACAGGACCGATCGACCCCCCCTTGACTGTGGAGTCCTGAGCATAAAGGCAGACAGTCCTGCCGTTAATCTTTCCATACCCGGCAATAAGACCGTCTGCAGGGATGCCTTCGATGTGCCCTATGATTAGATTATTCTCTACAAAACTGCCTTCATCCAGCAGATAATGTAACCGCTCACGAGCGGTCATCCTGCCGCTGTTATGGATACGTTCCAGCCTGTCTTTGCCCCCTCCCATGAGTGATGCTGCCCTGATCCGGCGCAACTCTTCGATCCTCAGACTGTATTTTTCGTCCATCAAACCCTTTTCCGGCGCTTTTTCTTCTTTATTATCCGGGTCTGTTTTTCCGGCGATGGCCATTCATCTACCCTCCTTTCCTGCATCACTCATCCGGTTCCAATAACAACCTCAAGAGGATCTGAAACCAGCTACCTGTTCTTGCTGGACATCGCTCCTGTGTTTACAGAAAGAGCCTTCTGCTCAAAAAAGCCCCGGTCTACATTACCAGGGCAAGAATATCGTTCTTTTTCACACTATCGCCGATTCCAAACAAAAAGTCCTGAACCACTCCATTGACGGGACTTACAATGTAGTTCTCCATCTTCATGGCCTCGAGAATCAGCACTACGTCGCCTTCATTCACGATAGAGCCCTTTTCCACCTCATAGCGGATGATCATGCCAGGCATGGGGGCGACAATTGGTGTGCTGTCTGATACATTCGCTTCCCGGCCGGTTGCCGGATCCGCCTTTTGAGTTGTTTTCCGAGGTGCAGAAAAGTCTCTCCCCGGGTTCGCCTCGGATGATACCTGACCTGAAGACTGTCTTTCTGCAGAGACTGGGTCCTTTTCCGGCGAGTGAGATCTGTCCTTAGGATGCTGATCAAAAGAAAAAATCCGTTCTCCGGAGGTCTGTTCGATCTCGATTCTGTACAGATTTCCGTTAACAGACACATTAAAGCTGTGAAGCCCTGTGTTGTTCAGCGGATGCACATCCTCTTGTTTCTCTTTCTGCTCTAATCCTTTCGCAAGCTCATCTTCAGGAGGTTTCGGAAGCATATCCTTCGGGATTTCCTCCAGGCCGTATTTCCATTTCAGGAAGCGAAAGCCGGTCAGGGGGTAGAGGGCATAGGTGATTACATCCTCGACATCTCTTGCCAGATCGCGGGTATCGTTGCGGGCCTTTTCAAGCTCAGGCTCCAGTACATCTGCAGGCCGTACAGTAATCGGGGTCTGGCCGCGGTGATAATCAGCCAGGGCTGTTTTCTGAATATCAGGATCAAGGGGAACCGGGGTCCGGCCGTAGAGACCGTAACAGAGGTCCTTTACCTGTGCGGTTATCATCTTGTATCGTTCCTGAGGGGTATCGAAAAGCACATTGTTGACTGTCTGAATACCCACGATCTGACTCGTCGGGGTCACCAGAGGCACCTGCCCGAGTTCGCGCCGTACAACAGGAAGCTGCGCAAAGACCTCGTCAAGCTTATCGAGTGCATCCATCTCTCTGAGCTGATTGACAAGGTTGGAGAGCATACCCCCCGGTGTCTGATGCAGCAGCACGTTGATATCGATGATGGATGTCCTGTTGTCGAGAAGATGCCTGTACCTGGGTGAAATCTTCTCGAAATACTCGCTGCATACTGCAAGCTGCTTCAGATCGAAAGATGTGTCCCTATCTGTGTACTTGAGGGTTGCAACCAGGGGTTCCACTGCAGGGTGAGAGGTCCGGTAGGCCCACGGAGACAGGCAGGTATCGACAATATCGACTCCTGCCTCAACAGCCTTGAGCAGAGACATATCCGCCATGCCCGAGGTGAAGTGACTGTGAAGATGTACGGGTACGCTCACGGTCTCCTTGAGTGCCTTGACAAGGGCATAGGCATCGTATGGCGCGATGAGCCCGGCCATATCCTTGATACATATGGTATCGGCCCCCATATCCTGAAGTTCCTTTGCCTTTTTCAGATAATATTCGAGGTTGTACACCTCGCCGCCCATTCGTTCATATGTGAGCGAATAGCAGATCGAGCCCTGGAAGTGTCTGCCGTATCTCTTGATCACCCTGACCACTGTATCGAAATTGCGGAAATCATTTAGCGCGTCAAAGACCCGGAAGATATCCATTCCGTTTTCACAGGCCCGCTCTACAAAAGCCTCGGCAACGTCATCCGGATAATTTCGGTATCCCACAAGATTCTGACCTCTAAGCAGCATGGAAAACGGCGTCTTCTTGATGTATTTCTTAAGAGTCCTGATCCTCTCCCACGGATCTTCAGCCAGAAACCGGTGCATGGTGTCAAAGGTTGCCCCGCCCCAGACCTCCATGGAATAGAACCCGACCTGGTCCATCTCCTGTGCAATGGGTATAAAATCCTCTGTCCTTGCCCGGGTGGCAAAGATCGACTGGTGTCCGTCCCTCAGAGTTATATCCTGTATTTTCAGCGGATTTTTCAGCCTGACAGGAGGGCTGTCCAAATCGCCTGCAATGAGTTTCCCATGTCGAATATTCTTCATTACGAATCCCCCTTCCTTCTCATAGACATGCATCCACGGCAGAAATCTCAGGGTAGGCCTTAACTTTCAGGCCCAAAGCCGACAGCCTGCCCCCCAGCCATCTTCGCCCGAAGACCTAAAAACGGATCAGAACCTTTCATGATGCTGTCGGCAAATCGCATTACAGACACACAGGTCATTCGCCAATATCAGCAGCTAAAGCAAGGATAATGCCACGGACGGCTCCATACCGCTTCCAGAGGGATTATTCACGATGTATGGTTAAAAATCGTTTTGCCCTTGTGAAACCGAGACACATATGCCCAGTCTTCCACTGGACATTGCTAATTATGATACTGATTCTATTATCTATTTCTGAATCGGGTCATTCTGTCCCTTTCCGGGCATTCCTGTCGCAATCCATTTTTACAGAGATATTTCATCTGCTTGTCATTCCTGCACAAAGATGACGTCTGACCCGGCATTGAATGACCCACTTCGGGAATGCAGGACCCATATAATGATTTGTGCTGGCTTTACCATAATAATGCCTTATTTATCAACAGGTTGAATGCGGTACCGATCCTTGAGATACTGGGCACATCTGTCCCGGCCACATGGAAGGTATTTTACGGTCTGGACTGATTATATTGCATTTAATCAATACGTTGCGGGTATTGAGCATTCATGGCATCGTCTTTGCTCTCCTGATTAACGGATGAAATGAACTCAAAAAAAAACCTTAACAGGAGGTTGGCGATGGCATGTGCTGTACGAAACAAGGTCCTCAGGGATGAAACCTGCATAAAATCTTTGGGACGCATAGCTGACAAACGTACGATCAGGGAAGGATTGAAGATCTGCCTGGAGCGGGCCAGAATCATGACCGAAGTGTTCAAGAAGACCGAAGGTGAGCCGATGTGCATCCGACGTGCAAAGGCCCTGGCAGAGGTTCTGGATCATATGACACTTTTCACACGTGAGGGCGAGCTCATCGTGGGGTGCTATGCCAGCTCTGACAAAGGGCTGCCCACCTATCCCGAACTCTACTGGAGATGGCTTGAAAAAGCGGTAAAGAATCTGCCTGATTATGCTGTAATGCTAACGGATGAAGAAAAGAGGGAACTGCTGCAGATCCATGAATACTGGAAACCGTTGAGCATACACGGCAGGGAACGTGACTATATACCGGAAGGAAGATCCTGGAGGATCGGTGATTTTGTCAGCGGCGGGTGGATGTGGCAGTGGGAGATATCGACGCCGAACTATGAAAAGATCCTTTCCATAGGGCTGAATGGCATCCTCGAAGAGATCGGGGCAAGGCTCAAGGAAGTGCTTGCCGACATCTCCATACCTACAGAACTGCGTATGAAGATGATCGACGAACTCCGTGCCATGAAAATCGCAACCGAATCAGTGGCCAGATGGGGGCTCAGATATTCTGCCATGCTTGAAGGGTACAGAGAAACCGTGAATGATCCTGAAAGGCTTCAGGAACTTGACCATATGATCGAGGTATGCCGGCAGGTGCCGGCAAAACCTGCCAGGAACCTTCACGAGGCATTGCAGTGCTTCATTTTTATCACCTTTATCATCAACTACATCGATCAGCCCCAGGTTGGTAACGGCATCCGTTTTGACAGGATATTCGCCCGATTCCTGGAAAAAGACCTTCAGGAAAAAAGGCTCACCCGAAACCAGGCAAAGGAACTTGTAGAAGCCGTATGGGTCAAGATGCAGGAGGGTGGTTATGTGCAGCCCCCTCAGTGGGTGAACAATGGGGGCGGAGGCCTGGGTTTCCAGACTATTACCCTTGGAGGCACCGATGAGAAAGGCCGCGATATAACCAGCGATATGACCCTCATGGCACTGGAGGTAACCAGGGAGATTCAGACAATTGCCCCGCAGATCGCTGTGCGTATTCATGACGGAACACCGAAAAAGCTGTACCACTCGATCTTCAAATGTGTGCGTTCCGGATGTTCGCAGCCAGCACTCTTCAATGACAAGGTCAATATCCCCCGCCTGGTCGAAATCGGATGTCCCGAGGAAGAGGCCAGGCTCTATTCCATCAACAACTGCATGCAGCCGGTGATCCCCGGCAGAAACATACACTACCGGGCCGGCCACAGCGGAGGCCTGGTCCTGCCCATGTGCCTTACACTCGCCCTGTCCGAGGGCAGGCTGGATATGCTCACAGGCAAGCTCGACGGCAAACTGGTCGGATACCCTACAGGGCCGGTCTCAACCTTCAAGAGCTTCGACGATGTATGGGATGCATTCTGCGCTCAGATTGAGTTCGCAGCCGAAACCATCGGGGTGATCGCCAATATAGCCGATGTGCTCATGAAGGAATATATTCCCCGCCCCTTCCTCTCCGCAATCCTGGACGGCAATATCGAGAAAGCCTGCGATATGAGGGACTGGGAATACCTTGGCCTGCGTCATCATCTGGTGTTCGGATGCAACAATGCTGCAGACGGACTGGCAGCCATCAGAAAACTGGTGTTTGAAGAAAAGAGGATAACGTTACAGGACTTTGTCAGCGCACTGGAAAACAACTATGAGAACGGATATGAACATCTCTATGAAATGATACGAAACGATGTTCCCAAGTTCGGCAATGACAATGACTATGTGGATACCATCAGCAGGGAGATTATGGAAAAGGTCAGACAGGTCTGCAACGACTGGTCTGACATCTACGGCAATCCTTATATCCTGGACGGAACCACCGCCTCGGCACCCATCGGCGCAGGCATGATGCTGCCTGCAAGTTGCGATGCCAGAAAGGCGGCCGAACCGTTCCACGATGGCAGCATCTCCCCTGTCCAGGGCAGAGACACTGCCGGACCGACAGCTACGGTTCGTTCCATATCGAAGATAAACCCCATGAAGACCGGGAACCTGCTGCTTAACCAGAAATTCATGCCTGTATTTTTCGACCCGCCAAACTACGATATCATGGAGGGATATGTCTCCACGCTGAAAGACATGCAGATCCATCACGTGCAGTTCAACTGCATAGACCGGAATACGCTTATAAGTGCAAAAGAACGGCCCCAGGACTACCAGAACCTGATTGTGAGGGTTGCAGGATACTCTGCCTATTTTGTAGATCTGGACAACCGCATGCAGGATGAAATCATCACCCGGACAGAACAGGCATTCTGACATGAGAATTACCTATGCATCCACATGCATTTATCATACGGAGGGCTTCTCTATACAGGGGGGCCCTCCTCCGGCCTCTATTCTCAAATTAATGTATTGGCGCAGGGGGGTATTGCGCTTCCGGCCGACCTTCCCTGCGCCCTTTGTTTCCGGCTGCAGCGGGGCGGTAACATAACCACAATTGGGTCAAAGGGGGTTTCATGCATATAA
>JAFGTK010000264.1 GCA_016934135.1 Deltaproteobacteria bacterium
ACCACTACCCAGGGCGGTATCTATGTATATGCAGTCTACTGCTGGTATGTAGGTGAAGCGGTAGTACTGATCCCCGTAGCTATCTGCTGGCATGGACCCAAGCATGTGACAAGGACAATCTACGGCCTCTGGACCGGCAACCTCGATACTGTTCATGAAGTCAACGAGAGCTCCTTTACAGGAAGAGTAGTCAATGGATTTGTAATAGAAGGCATGATCAATTACCAGAACGGGAAAAAAGGTCTGCCTCCAAAGTATCCCGGGCCGAACAGGACGCATCCGCCTGAGAAGGACATCCTTCATTTCAGTGGTGTAAAATAAGAAATTGGATACCCGGTAATCCTGGAAGACGGAATGTATCTGTCATACTTAAACAGTATAAAGGAGTGATAACCATGAAAAGATTAAACCTGCCGGCCCTGGCAGCCCTGTGCATGATTGTTTTTCTCTGCTCCTGTGAGAATATCGACCTGAACAGGATAAGTGCAGGCCCTGAAGAAAACGTAACCTCTTTTGATCCGCTGACAATGGAACCAACCATCACCCAGGCCATATATGCCGTTGAAATGGCCAAATCCAACGAGCTTTCACTGCTCCCGTATGTATCGGTTGGCAAATCCGCCGAGATAGCCGTCCTTGAACATCCCCAGGAATCTGTGTTTACCCCCAGGAAACAGATGATAACAAATTATTCGAAAACGCCTGACGGCATGGTGAACCTTGAGTTCTTCAGCGAGTCCGAGGATCAGTACGGAAGGCGCGATATAACAGTGAACAAGGTAATCTATTCGATACGCATGCCCAACAAGAAGGAATTCGAGGCAATCAGGCAGTGGTCTCTCAAGACCGGAGACGAACTCTTCGGAAAATCCGAGGAAATGAGAACGAATCTGAAAGGGTTCCAGAAGGAAAAGGGTCTGGCTCCTGATGGTGTGTTCGGGGCAAACAGCGCTTCGGCCATCGCAGGAGAAATCTCCATGATCGATATAAAAAAGATCGAATCCAGCATCTTCCATCCGGAGACACCTTCATACATGATGTTTATCCTTCCCTATGATGTGGTCAAGAAAAACCCTTCAAAATTCAGCGGGGGGATTGCATCACTGCTTGAAACAGGAAAACGCGGCATGACAGTGGAACAGTTCGCTGCCAAGGCAAAACCCGGCGACAAATTCGTCATCTTTGTTTATTTCCTTGATCGCATTGACCCGAACATTCCCATCAAGATAGGGTTCTCTGCATCAGATCAGGCCTTGTCGACTGCTACAAGCACTGCATCCTATGCAGCTCCCGGGACATGGCCTGTTATAGCTGAAACATTCTGTATTGATGACGCGCTCGAGACAAACGGCCTTGCAGCCAACGTATTGATAAAAAGCGGTTTTACCTATAAAAATTTAGGTAAATGCATCCTTAAGGAGAAGGTGGAGGCAGAACCGGAGTGAAAAGATCAACAAACCCGACATATAAACAGGAACAGTGTTCATGAAAAGATTCCATAAAAGCCCTGCGTGGATATTGTGTATAATTACAGCGGTGCTGATCTCCTGCGCTCATGGTGTTATGACCAAACAATGGACCCTGAAACAGGACCTTTATTTCTGTGAAGGGTCCCTGCATTCATCACGCAGCTCGGATGAAGTAAAAAAAACCGTGCTTCGGGTAAATTCAGCCATTGACGGCAACACTCGGTATCAGCAGATAGATATTCTCGCCCCTTATGACGGGGCAGTCTTCCCAGGGGATATTGCATCCCCTGTTTTCAGATGGGAAAACTGGCCGCAAGGGATAAACACATGGCTTGTCATTATCCGTTTTGAAGGCAGCAGTAATTCAATCTATGTACTCACCGATACACCGGAATGGAGGCCTGAGGCGAATGCCTGGGAAATCATCAAAGAGCAGTCTCTGGAGAAACAGGCATTCATAACGGTTGCCGGTATTGATGAAGGTGCACGGCTCGAAGTCCTTACTACCGGTCATATCACCATCTCTACATCAAAGGACGAGGTGGAATCCCCTGTACTGTATCAGCAAATGCCGCTGCCATTTGCTGCGGCAAAGCAAAACCCGACACATTCCGTGTGGAGGCTCGGCCAAGTATCTTCATATGAAGAACCGCCTGTTATCATGAAAAACCTCCCGGTATGCGGAAACTGTCACTGCATATCAAAACAGGGCACCCTGTTCGGAATGGATATGGATATCAACGGCGACAAAGGGGCCTACACAGTGGCAGGGATAAAGGAGAACATGGAACTTTCCAGGGACGATTTCATCTCATGGAACGACTATAATAGAGCGGATAAAATCCAGAGCATGGGCCTGTTTTCCCGCATATCACCTGATGACACGTACATTGTCTCCACGGTCAAGGAAAAATCCTTCTTCAGTATGATACCGGACATCAACTTTTCCCAGTTTTTCTTTCCCATACAGGGCATTATCGCCTGGTACAGCGTCGATGAAAAACAGTTTCACGCACTGCCCGGTGCCGATAACCCCGAGTACGTCCAGACATGTCCGGAATGGAGCCACGACGGGAAGTACATAGTGTTTGCGCGCGCAAAGACAGATCATCGGCTCGATGACATAATAGGAGACAAAGGTTATTTCAACATCGAACCGGGTGAACGCATACATGATCTCAACAAGAAGTACCAGATCCGGTTCGACCTTTACCGCGTGCCCTTCAACAAGGGAAAGGGAGGAACACCCGAGCCTGTTGTAGGTGCAAGCAATAACGGCATGAGCAACTATTTTCCGCGCTGCTCGCCGGACGGCAGGTGGATCGTATTTACCCAGAGCCCGACCGG
>JAFGTK010000265.1 GCA_016934135.1 Deltaproteobacteria bacterium
ATCCTAAGTCAAGGATCTTGAAGGTGGATTCTCCTCATCCCGGCCATAGGTGATCCGTGCGAGGAAAAAGGGCATATTCCCCTGTACACATTACCTTTTCAGGGCTTGTGTTATCCTCGACATTGCCTCTTGCACCTGTTCAAAGGTATTGAATGCACTGATCCTCACATAGCCCTGACCGCAGGTGCCGAAACCAGCTCCCGGTGTACATACGACGCCTGCCTTGTTCAACAGGAGGTCAAAAAATTCCCATGAGTCGGTATTTGTATTTACCCAGACGTAGGGAGAATTAACTCCGCCCACGCTCTCATATCCCAGGGCGTTGATCTTTTCCCTGATATGAGCGGCATTTTTCAGGTAATAGTCGATGAGCGAAGCGACCTGGACAGTGCCTTTATCCGTATAGATTGCAGCAGCAGAGACCTGCACCGGATAGGATACCCCGTTGAATTTCGTGGTCTGCCTCCTGTTCCAGAAGTTGTGGAGAGAATGCTTCTGCCCTGAACTGTCACAGGCCATGCATGACGACGGAACAACCGTGTATGCGCAGCGTGTTCCTGTAAATCCTGCTGTCTTGGAGAAACTCCTGAATTCGATAGCCACATCCCGGGCGCCAGGGATCTCATAGATGGAGTGGGGCAGTGTCTCATCCCTGATAAATGCCTCATAGGCGGCATCAAAGAGGATGAGTGCGTTGTTGTCCCGTGCATAATCAACCCATTTTGCAAGAAGATCCCTGGTGATGGTGGCGCCGGTGGGATTGTTGGGAAAGCAGAGATAGATCAGGTCGACCTTAACTTTCGGCAGGTCGGGTATGTATCCGTTGTCCCGGGTGCTGTCCAGGTAAATGATATTGTCATAACGTCCGCTAACAAAGCTGCCTGTTCTGCCTGCCATGACGTTCGTGTCGAGATACACAGGGTATACGGGGTCAGGGATGGCAATGACGGTATCATGTGCAAACAATTCCTGTATGTTTGCCGTATCGCACTTTGCTCCGTCGCTTATGAAGATCTCGTCGGGAGAGATATCAGCACCGCGTGAGATAAAATCATTAACCGCAACGGCCTCGCGCAGGAACGGATATCCCTGTTCAGGTCCATAGCCTTTGAATGTGCTGTCCTGCGCCATCTCGTCGATTGCCTGGTGAAAAGCCTCGATACACACCTGTGGGAGCGCCCTTGTGACATCGCCGATGCCGAGCTTGATAACGGCCTGTTCGGGATGTGCCTTCTGAAATGACGATACCCGTTTCGCGATTTCGGAAAACAGATACGTTGCCTTCAGTTTAAGGTAGTTTTCATTGATCCGGATCATAACCTTTCCTTAACGTGTTTTGAGTATTTTCATAACATGAACGCACCCGATTTCCAATGTATTAAGATTTATGCGCCGAGCCTTTTTACAAACAGTTCCTGCATGCTTTCATGCCCTAGAGCATCTTCATAACACCTTATTATTCAACAATAAATACTTCCTGCTGCAACAGGCAATCATGCATTGCCGCTGGTATTACCATGCTGGTGCCGGGCCATAAGGTGCCTGCGTGATATTATTATGTAAAGGAAAATACGTGGAATGTCGAAATGCATGTATAAGTATGGATAATAAAAGACAGTCCACAAGGGAGATGTTACGAATCGAGGCGCGGTATCAGGATACTGCGGGGAATGTCCTGCGGGGAACAGTCCTCAACATTTCTCTGACCGGCGCATATATACAGACCGGGTATCCCCTCAATGTCGGCGCTCCGTTGAGCCTTGGTCTGGACGTAATTGATCTGGGCAAGATTGTTGATGTGCATGGACGGGTTATACGGATTGATCCGGGAAAAGCAATGGCCGTGGAGTTCACGAACAAGAATAATGAGACATTAGAGGAACTTATCAGGATGATTAAACGGGTCATGCTTTCTTCGGCCAACAGCGGGCCGGAGTCTGAGCACTCCATGTTAAAGAATACACAGAATTTGTCGAATAATACTATAGGGCAAGGTGGGGAAGTGGGCAGAAAAGAGAACAGACAACACTCCAGAAAACTGCTGAGAATCGAGGCGCGGTATCAGGATGCCAAGGGCGCAGTGTTAAAAGGTACGGTCAGAGATCTCAGTCTCGGCGGTGTATTTATTGAAACCGGCTATCCACTCGAGCGGCAGACCAATATCACCATCAGCCTCGATGCAGTCGATATCGGAAAGGTAATCGATGTCCATGGTATGGTGGTGAGAGTCGTTCCCCACACGGGAATGGGTATCGAGTTCGAGAACAAGAATCTCCGCGATATCAGGTTGCTTCTCCATGCCATGAGGAAACTTGACCAGGCATCTCTGCTGTCTCTCAGCAGATCCGCCATGGGAGATTAGCACCTTCCCTGCAATCTCTCCGCCATTTCTTCCTCATGGACCTTATTTATTTCTGCTGCCACATTTATCTTCGTGAACTGGTGTCTGCGTCCATGACCTTATACGTTCAGGAACACAACCATAAAAGAAGGCACCCCACCTCTGGTGGGATGCCTTCTTCATCGTATCCTGGAGTAAACTAAAGTTCTTTAAGGAGCCTGTCTGCCCAGTCGGCATAGTATTTTTCATCTGCTGTGGCTGCCTTTTCCAGCAGGACCTTTGCCTCATCTTTTGCCTTGGTCTTTATCAGGACTTCAGAAAGATATATCTGGCCTTCGGCATCAGCAGGATAGAGCTTCTGGAATTCCTGGAGGTAGGTGAGTGCCTTGTCCTTTTTCTGGAGAGGCCATGGAAGGACAAACCAGAAACGGCCCAGTGCCTTGATGGGGCCGCCGTCCTCATACATCTTGTCAAGTTCGTAGGATTTTTCGAAGCTGCTCTGCGTCTTGTCTTTCAGGCCTTCTTTCAGGGCAGTGAGAATACTCACGCCGTCTGAATAGTTACCCACTGAGCATCCATACCAGAAATAGCCCTCTATCTTGTTGGGGTCGAGTTCGATGGCTGTCTCGCCGTATTTCATCCCGAGCTTTCCATATTCCTTGCAGATGTCCTCCCAGCCTTCGACCCCCAGTTTTTTCGATTCATTGGCATACTCCCGGTAGGAACGTGACGCCTTCCATGCAGCCTCATAAGAGGTGGGATCCGCATCAAGGGCCTGAACATACAGCTGTGCGGATTTCAGAAGATTATCAGGTCCTCCCTGAGCATAGATTGCATCGGCGTCTGCAAGATCCACAGCCAAAAGGTTTATCGGAAACGACAAGACAAAAAGAAGACAGATTCCCCCTAAGATACTTCTCCTCATGATTACATATCCTCCTTCCTCAATAATATGGTATCAGTGCAATTTATCCCGATCCATGCTGTTTATCAAGGGAAAAGATAGATACGAATAAATATGATAATTTATATACGACAATATTCACCATGACGGAAACCGGCAGCCGGATGTCTTCAGATCTCGGCACTGGCCTTGATGCGTACATCCTTTACAGATCAACGAGGAGCAGCCATTGCATTCATTTTTATCTTGCCAAAAGAACTGAAATAACGTAGCTGAAACGGTTATGGCGTACGGGAAGATCAATTCTCAGGTACCCAATATGAAAGGGATAGCGGTTGATCTGCCCTTTTTTCGTTTCCGATATGTAAAAGTCCAGGACGATTCGCAGAAACAGGACCAGTCGCAGGGCACGGTTAAGGCCCAGTCGCAGGGCACGGTTAAGGCCCGATCCTTAGAGGGCATAGGTGATTTTTCAGGAAGGGCCATGCGGGTCGAGTATACCAGACCAGCCGAGGTCTCAACCCTGGGCCTTGATCCCCTGGTGTCCAGCGCCTCGGTGATTCACGAACTCGTATACGGACGTATCCAAGGTACGTCCACTGCAGCACAAACGCAGACC
>JAFGTK010000266.1 GCA_016934135.1 Deltaproteobacteria bacterium
AATCATTTCAATATCGAGAGGCGCGAACCCACACAAGAGGAACTGGATAATGAACATATATGGGCAGTGGATGTAGGTGACCAGCACGAGCCGGAAAAGCTCAACTTTGACCATCACCAGTCGCTTTCATGCCCGGCTTCGTTTGTTCTGGTGGCCGATCACCTGGGGCTTTCAGAGACAATGAGTGTATTGCCATGGTGGCAGTTCAAAGACAGTGTCGACCGTTTCGGGCCGGTTAAGAGCTCCGCTATATTTCATGCCGGTGATGATCTGGTAAACCGCAGCCCTGTAGAAGACTGGCTGACCATGCTCTTTGCCCATGATCCGCAGGGCAGCCTTGCCATGCTCCGAACCTTCGGGGATTATGTCATCGAGCATGCCCGTACACTCAAGAGCCAGATAGATTTCTGGAAGACGTGCCGCAGGCTGCTGATCTCCGGCATACCCGCCATGATCGGGGAGACCAGTGAGTCTGCCGGGCTCGAGGAATTCCGCCGCCTGGTTGAAGACCCGCCGGATGTGGTAATCTCCCGGGCCCGTCGAGGCGAAGGCTGGCGTCTTTTCCGCTATGAAGGCGCTGCTGTGGATTTTTCCCGTATTGCGGATTCGCCGCAGATAGAATTTGCCCACAAAAGCGGGTTCATGGCCAAGACAGCAGGACTTCTGCCCATTGAAGATGTCATCACCCTGGTAAGCAGAGCTGTTATCCGTTTATAAACCCGTAACTTGAAGATGATCGTTGTCAGGAATAATCGCATCTATCTCTGTATTTGTCGAGGTCGCCGCTGAACCGGCTCCTGCAGGGATTTGGTGGCAGAAGCTTATTTTGAAACCGCTTCAACATACCCATAAGAGAAGGGCATCTATTATTAGTATGTTCAGATACAAGATAAGGGTCTATCTATCCCGTCTTGCAGACATACCCAGACGTACAAAGACCCATGGTGCACCGAAGGACCCCCACAGGACTGCAATGAAAGAGACGGCACCGCGCAGCGCCATACGCGGTACAAGACCGGAAAAAGCCATTTCCAGGCCGTTCTGCAGGGCTATGATGACGATGATGCCAAGGAGATACCGCGCGACACGGACAGCCCATGTTCCTTTTGTATCAAATCTCACGAATCTCTGTTCCAGGACGAGCCCGACACACAGGCCCATGAAGGTTATTGCAGCAGTGACGGTGTAGATGCTCAATCCCAGGGAGATGACAGCCATGAAGGAAGGGATGATGACGGCGATAGCCAGCTGCCATGTCAGGGATTTTTCCTGAAACCACTGTGCAGCGCGGTCCTCTGCACGGACAAAGACCATGAGTAATGCAGCCCCGACCAGGTAGCCGCCTGCCAGGTCTGTCGGGAAGTGCACACCGAGATACATCCGGGAAAGCGGCACAAGTATCATCAGGCCTCCTGCAATTACCCATAGCCACTTTCGTGAGAATGCGCAGGCAAGGTAACCCCAGAATACCACCGTGGCCTGTGTATGGCTGCTCGGCATGCCCCCGCCGCCTGCACCGGAGAGCTTTATGACGCGCGGATCATATTGAAAGGGCCGCGGCTGCGCAAAAATGTCTTTAAGGGATGCATTCACCCAGTTCGATGCCAGGAAAAGCACGGCAAGCCGTGCACCTGTGGACCGGTCTATGCACCAGTAGACAAGGGCAAAAATAAGAAAAATACTGTAGCCTCCACCCAATGAGGTCAGGGCATTGAAAGGAGCATCGAGCGCAGGGCTGGCCTGCTGCAGCCAGAGGATTATTTCTATGCCGTGGTCAAGGAGGTATTCCATACACCTTAGAGTTCATTCATATATTTGTGCCTGTCCTCCATGAAGCCTTTATAAACGCTGTAAATCTCGGTTTCTTCGTATCGTACCTGCCTGATAGGGACATGGTCGAAACTGAAGATTGCAGCCTGAGGGCAAGCTAGAAGTATCGGAGAATGCGTGGCAACAATGAACTGGGCATGCCCTGCATTGCCCATGGTTGTGAGAATTTCGAGCAGTCTGATCTGGTTTTTCGGGGACAGGGCTGTCTCGGGTTCGTCCAGCAGGTAGAGCCCTTTAAGTTTATAGCGGCTCTTGAAAAAAGAAAGGATCGACTGCCCGTGAGACTGCGTCATCAGAGATTTACCTCCGAACAGCTCGAGAATGGCCGGGTCTGAAGCAGCCCACTCGTCGAGTATTTGAGCAAAGGACTGGAACACTGAGGAACCGAAGAACGATCCAGGGACAATGCCGTCTGCCCATTCAACGTTTATGTACTTGAAAAAATCCTCTTCATAGGGATTTTTCTCGAACCGGCCACGTACAGGGCCATGCCATATGGTGATGCCGCACCTGTGTGCAATGGCCTCGAGCAGGGTGGACTTGCCGGTGCCGTTTTCCCCGATGAAGATGGATACCGGCGTGTCGAAGATCAATTCCCTTGTCTGGTGAAAGATGGGCAGGTTGAACGGATACCGATCCTTTGTCGGAAATTTCTGCGGATGAAGCATTACATTCTTTATATGCATAGCTTTTGCCTCTGTGCCGGTTTTTTACGTATTCCATGCCGGATATTTTTCCAGCTGCTTATACCATATATCTTATACCCTGAACCTTAATCCGCCGCGGCGGATTGTACCTTGCACCCTATACGCTGATTTTCACTCATTCAACCTCTATGATAACCCCGCAGTCTTCGCACCGGTAACGGGTTTTTTCATTTTCATCTGCTTTGATCTCATCAAAGTCATACAGCTTTTTGCCCTGCGTTTCGTAGCATTCCGGACAATAACCTCCCTGCAGTTCTTCGGGCGTTATCACCAGGTGGCAGTGCCGGCACCGCAGTTTGGTTTTCTTATCAGGTAACAGGACAAGGTTCATATGCCTGCAGGACGTCATAATACATACCCTTTAGAATTTATTATCGTATCAGACCGGTCAATCATCATGGATATCTGATCGATGTGGTTTTCATAATATGTATATCCCTATCTTACAATATCATTTTTAAGCCGGATTCCGCGTCTGAGATCCCCCAGCCCTGCAGGACAAGGTTCAGCAGCTACAATGTCTTTGCCTTTTTCCGGTTTTCAACCCATGCAGAAAGCAGGCATAACCTTGTGCTGAAAGAACGGTCAGGATCAGGTTGCAAGTTGTCGACAAATTGTCGATATCTCCATAACATGAATGCAAAGGCAAAATTATAATTAACCAGAGTGAACAACTTGTCAGGATCTTACACTGATATCCCACTAATTCCCCGCCCGATAATGAGGAAAAGCCGGTATAGTGGATGCTTCATCGTAAAAGGGCCGAGAAGGGGACATTAGTATATCTGAAAAGTTATCTTGGCCCCCCTATGGGTTCCCCCATTTATTCAAACCCGAGGGTCAGAATTCTTCGAAATCGTCATCGTCCACTGAAGATGTATTTTTAACCTCGCCGCGCGGTTTCACTGGCGCAAACTGTTTGGGATGCATTTTCCTGACGGCTCTCCGATTCTTCTGAATCTGGCTGACCTTGAATCGCTCAACTGTGTCGGCGAGCCCCCGTGCTTCGTTGCTGAGATTGTCCGATGTGCTTGCCAGTTCTTCCACTGTGGATGCGTTCTGCTGGGTGGTCATGTCTATCTGTCCGATGGCCCGGTTCAATTCGTCCACTCCGGTTGCCTGTTCGTTCGATGCAGCTGCGATCTCTTCCATAACAAGGGAAAGATTCTGAATCTGAGAGATTATCTGTTCAAGTGATTCGCCTGACTTTTTCACCATGATATCACCGGCATCGATCTTGTTTACCGTGTCATCGATGAGGGTCTTGATCTGGCGGGCAGCTTCTGCGGATCTCTGAGCCAGTGCACGGACCTCCTCTGCCACCACCGCGAATCCCTTGCCGTGTTCACCTGCCCGGGCAGCTTCGACGGCAGCGTTGAGAGCAAGAAGGTTTGTCTGAAAAGCGACCTCGTTGACTGTCGTGGTAATGTTCCCGATCTTCTTTGATGCTTCTGAGATTTCGCTCATGCTGCGTATAAGCTCCTGTGCAGCTTCTCCACTGGCGTTGGCCGTGTGTACCATATCATTGGCCTTCCCGCGTCCGTCAGAGGCGTTTGAAGCGTTCTGTTTGATGGAGGAGGTCATCTCTTCTATGGTTGCGGCTACTTCTTCAATAGCGGATGCCTGTTCCTGGGTGGCCTGTGAAAGTCCCTGCGAACCGGCTGAAACTTCCTGTGTTGCGATGTCCACATGGGCTGCAGTATCTTTAACCTGGGTGATCACCTCTTCGAGATTGGCTACAAACCTGTTGAATCCCTGGGCAATGTCACCGATTTCATCGGTCGAAGAGATGGGCAGACGTCCTGTAAGATCCGCCTCGCCCTGAGCGATTGTATCCATCTTTTCGGATATTTCCTTTGCTCTGTTTGCAATGCGGGTGGATATGAATATTCCCAGAAAGGCAACTATCAAAGAAATCACGGCGATGAATATGTACATCCTGATTTTCATGGTATTTACATCTGTGAGTATCTCATGTTCGGGAACACCACCCCACAGTATCCAGTCGAGGGATTCGACATATGCGAGGTAGCTTACCTTTTTGTCCCCGCCTAGTTGATACTCGAACAGGCCGTGTTTCTTATTGACGGCATTTCTCGCCCAGTCGTATGTATCATAAAGGACCTTGTTGTTTGTGAATTTCTGATTTGGATGATTCAGGACTGTTCCGTCGGGCTGGACGATAAGGAGATAGCCTGTCTCGAAGTATTTCTCCTTTGATGCCTCCTTAAGAAGGTCTGCCTTGAGGGACTTTTCGAGTTCAATCTTGATGGCATCCAGGTTCCCCTCTATGCCTGCCCTGCGAATCTCGGCCATTTTTGCGAAGTCATCCACCTTGGCCTGCAGGTACTGGATCGCCTGTTTTTTTATGATTGCACTCGACGTGGCCCCTACGTAGATAATTGAGAGTATCAGGGGAATCAGGCCTACACACAGGGAAAATACAGTCAGTCTTTCCTTGAGTTTCCATTTGATCTTCATTGCTGCACCTCCGATAGATACCTGGTTGCTTTGTCAACAGCAAGAACCAAGAGTCACTTGTATAATCGATAAAATAAAGAAAATACTTGAATGGGCAATAGTGGGCTGTATGGAGAACACAAACTGCCTGTTGAGATATCTTTCGAATTCAGACTCATGCCTGAAGGCACAAACATCTGACTACTCTGAAACGTCTAAACCGGATACGTTTCCAGGTGTCTGACCTGTGTCCGGATCGATCCGCTGAGCACGCTTTCCATGAACGTATCTGCCAGCCTTTTTCCCTGGGATGCCGCTTCCTTCCAGAAGGTTATCCTTTCATCGTCGCGGCCGTCGAATGTCTTGAAATCCGCCCTGTCGGGGATACGGCCGTAGGGCAGGCGGGAAACGAATTCGGGCGAGGGTACCACCATGAGCATGTCCTTTGTGTGTTCGGGGTCGGCATTTCGCCTTCGGATATTCTTGTCGAACCATCCGGGGATAAGTCTGGTTGAGAAATGCGGGTAAAGGATGATGCCGCTGTCCTGTTTCGGGGAAAAAGATGACGGATGATAGTCGAGGATGCCGCCGTCACGATAAATGCCTGCCTGTGCGCCTGAGATATCACGTATACCATTCATGACCAGGGGTATGGAGCCGGTGGCAAGCAGGGCATGGCGGAAATTGTCGCTGTCCAGAGGCACTCTCTGCAGGGGAAACTCGCTTTGCTGGAAGAAGGCCGGGTTTTCGCGCGGATCATAGAAAAATGCCCGCTCGAAAAAGATCGAGAGCAGCCTGCGGCTTGCCCGGTTGAGCATAAACGCAAGAGCCATCCCCAGAAACTGCACAGGTGTTTTTTCAGACCCGGTAACGCCTCTGCAACGCACCGCGGTAAGGTTGAATCGCATCACGGGGTGGGAGAGGATCTCGGAAATGCGCTCCTTTGGGAAACAGGCATCGAGTATCTTGCGGCACTCCTCTTTGACCTTTTTAGGTGTGACCCGCCCGTTGTATTTCTGGTGGATATAGGCATCTGCAAGGGCGTTTATTGCGGAAACCGGGTCGCTCAGTGCTGCCGAGGCAAGTTTCCACGATCCGATCGAGGTGCCGTACAAGAGCAGAGGCTTTACTCGGTCTTTAAACCACTGGCTGAAGATGACCTTGTCGAGCTCTGAGATGATCAGCCACTTGGCTGCCCCTGCGGCGCCTGCCACAACCGAGACATCCTCCGGGCCGAGCCCGCCATCATGTATTCTTTTCCACGCATTTTTTCCGGCAAGAAACAGCAGATCACCATTCATTCCTGTTCATTCTCCAACCATAGTATCTCGAAGCAATCCGCCTGTTTCCTGCTCATGCCAATGCCGCTTAGAAGATACAGAGCAGTGTTTTACGAGAGCGCCCCGGCAATCATGATGACAAAGGTCAACATGCTGATCATATAACCTATCTGGCGTGTATCATGAGTAAAAGATTTGTAAATAAAACCAC
>JAFGTK010000267.1 GCA_016934135.1 Deltaproteobacteria bacterium
CTCTTCCATCATGCCTGCAACAGAAGAGATAACCAGGATGTCCCTGGGTCTGTCAGCATGGCAGAGCGTATAATGGACAGCCTCTTCGGCCATCATGAAGTTTTCACTGCTCGAAACAGGCATACCGTCTTCGAAAAGGGTGAGATCATAGTTGCTTTTCTTTACTGCAATTCTTCCGAAAAAGGTTTCTTCATAGTGCACGAGTTTTCCTTCACCCAGAGAGAGGGACGGCCTCTCCACAAAAACCCCGAATAAATTTGCAGCAAGGGCCAGGACCGCGCAGAAAACAACTGCAGGCCTCCTGGTTCTTCCGCGCCACATCAACAGCCAGGCCGCAGCGATCAGGACCATATTGACAAGAAGCAGGGCCTTCAACGGGGTAAGGACATAAACAAGGGCAAAGGAAAACACTGCGCCGCCGGTCACGTCACCGATATTGTCTACAATATAGATTGTTGTCCCGGAATAATCAGGGTCTTCTACTCGTTGGACAAACAGACTCAAAGGCAGCACAAACCCGATGAGAAGTGCATAGGGTATGATGGTGAAGAATGTATAAAAAAACGTTGGATAAAAACCCACTGAAGAACCGTGGACAAAGATAATATCACGAAGATACCGGATCAGAATGATCTGCAAAGGGCTGAGCCCTGCAAGTACAAAGGTGATCTTACCCAGTTGATCGATGCCCGGATTGCTGCGGGAATACGGCCTGGCAAGTATGGTCCCCACCCCGCCCAGCAGCAGCCAGTTAAAGATGATCAGTGCTATGACGAACTCATTGCCTTCAAACAGGGTGAGAAATTCCCGGATCGTATATATCTGCGTGACAATGGAGGATATGCCGGTGGCAATGACTACTCGATGTATTGCCTTCTCATTCGGGCTCTTCAAAGTATTGAACCTGGTAGGTCGAGACCTCGAGCTTTTTGTCTTTCCATGCGTTCGCAGATAGCCCGGCCTTGGCGCACAGATGGGAGAGAAATTCGGCTTTATCGGGAAGCTGATCCCATACCTGCGGAAGGAACGTAGCCCCGGCATAACCGGACCTGAGGATCACCCCGTCGACCCCGGGCCTGAGTTTACCCAGAAGATCTTTATAATCCGTATATTCAAGCGGTTTCGGATCTGTCAGGATGCTGACCTCTATCTCCATTGCATCCATCTCCGAAGGCGCCACCGGATTGAATCTGGGATCGTGGAAGGCTGCATTGAGGGCATTTCGCCTCACACCTTCGATCACGGAATCGCGGGCCTCGAGTGAGCCGATGCATCCTCGGAGCCGGCCCTTTTTATTCAGTGTGACAAAGACCCCCCGTTTTGTCTGAAAGGCCTCTTCTTTCATTGCCTTTTCGAACAGATCCGGTTCATCGATCGCGATACCCAGTTTTTCCTGAATGGTATTCTTTGCAAGCTTCACCAGAACCTGTCCCTGTTCCTCGCTGAATGTCTTTTCCATCGGACCTCCGTAAAAGGCGATAGATGCATAACCCACAACACTGTCCCTGCTGCCCCCGGTATCGCCGCTGTTTGTATAGTTAAGAAACATTGGTTTCCAGCCTCTTTTGAGTGCCAGATTCACCATCACCCGTATCGCAACTATTCCGCATGCCCGGTTGGGCTTCTCTCCAAGGGCATCTTCCCTGAGGTTCAAGATCATGTCAATGGTTTCCCGGTCCTGCTCTACAGCATTGTCATATCTCATATAATGAGAAAGGTCAGAGCTGGCGACCAGCAGAGTATCATCATCGATGATGCTTCCTATGGCATGTGCATACGCATTCACATCACCCGGCCCCATAACAATGGGAACAAGAGAAAAGTCATGCAGCGCATATTGAAGGAACGGAAGAACAACCTCTATTGAATGTTCTGTCCTCTCCGATGCATCTATAACCCTGAACATGTCGTTCTCTTTCCTGAGTCGGCGTGCATCATCATGAATATTCACCCGGCCGAGCGGGGTCTCGTATGCATCCGCACCGCTTATGCACGCATTGTCAAAACCTACCCGGTGATCGGGCCCCATGACAATCACCTTGTTAAAATGCTCTCCCTGCAGCAGGTATGTTGCGTAAGATGCGGTCAGACCGGAGTAGACATAGCCTGCATGCGGAACAATGATTGCCTTGAGCTCCATGCCGGCAGGTATGCCGGGGCATGTTTTCTTAGCAGTGATTGTGTAGTTTTCGATCAGTTGACGCAGCTGGGAGGGGGAATCAGGATAGAACCTGCCGGCTGCAACACTTTTACGCACTTCATAGGCATGAACGGAAACAGGCATCAGGCTGCAAAATAAAAAGATCATACAAAGGAAAGACCTCAAGAGCATTGTGCAAAACTTCATGCACCTACCCTCCTACACCCTATAAAAATGCACTTCTTCCATGAGAAGTTCAAGGGAAAAAATCAAAAGAGCCCGGCATTTACCGGAGATATTGTCGTTCCATGGCGTATGGACGCAAGCGGCTTATTCTTCGTCCTTGCATGTCTTTGTATACAGGTACCGGTTATAAACACTTGAGAAAGCGGTGAAATCATCACTGTCAGGGGTCGATTCTATGATCGCTGAAAAACCTATCAGTTTTGCGTCCAGGTCATCGAGCATATGAAGCATAATGGCCTCTTTCGTCATGGGCAGTTTCGGAGATCCGAATTCAAGCTGGCCATGGTGCCCGAGGATCAGGTGCAGAAGCTGGAGCCTGAGTTCCTCAGGAAACCCTTCCATCCCGGCGATCTTCTGATCCACCATATGGGCCGAGAGGTAGATGTGCCCGATAAGCCTCCCCTCCGGCGTCATGTCGATAACCCTTTGATATGAGTATTCATATATCTTTCCGATATCATGGAGGATGGCGCCGGCAATAAGCAGATCCCTGTTGATGCCCAGATGCGCATAGACAGGATAGAGGGCGTCTATGGATTTCAGCATGGCAAGGGTATGCTCCAGCAGACCGCCGATATAGTTGTGATGAATCCCCTTTGCAGCAGGGGCCTTGATGAAGGCGCCTTTTATGTCTGATCGGCTGAATATTCCATCGAGAAGATCTTTCAGAAAACCGCTCTTTATCGTGGCCCTGATACTTTCAAGCTCATTCATCATGGAGGTGATGTCTCCTTTGGTGGTAAGGACAAGGGCTGACATATCAACATCATCCTCATTGAGTTTCACGATCTTTTCTATCCTGAGCTGAATCCTGCCCTCGTAAGATTCCACAGAACCGCGCACCCCGACGACATCCCCCGGATCAATCCCTTCTGTCTGCGTGTGAGCATCTTCCCAGAGGATACCCGGCATGGACCCTGTCTTGTCGGAAAAGACCAGTTTTGCATAGGGTTTGGAGTTGCGGGCCACGAGCAGCTTTCTTTCCGAAAGCAGAAACACGCAACGAACGGCATCACCGTCGCGCAGCTCGGTTACATATTTACCTTTTGAGATCATGTTTCCCCCCTGAAACCCTGTGTTTCTCCATCTAAAGGATATACCTGCTCAGATCTTCCCTCTGCATGATGGGATCAAGCCGTTTGTTCACATAGTCTGCATCCACGGTAATTTCCCCGTGAAGACCGTCGGCATCAAAGGATATATCCTCCAGAAGCTTCTCGAGAACGGTATGCAGACGGCGGGCACCGATATTCTCGGTATGGTCGTTGATATACTGTGCTATCCGGGCGATCTCGGATATGGCATCATCCTTGAACGAAAGATCTATGCCTTCGGTCTCCAGCAATGCCTGATACTGCTTTATCAGTGCGTTCTTAGGCTCCACCAGGATCCGTACGAAATCCTCCTGTGTCAGGGGATTCAATTCTTCCCTGATAGGAAAACGGCCCTGGAGTTCAGGGATGAGATCGGACGGTTTGCTCACATGAAACGCCCCTGAACCGATGAACAGGATATGATCTGTCTTGACAGGCCCGAACTTGGTATTCACGGTTGTCCCTTCCACTATGGGCAGAAGGTCTCTCTGCACGCCTTCACGCGAGACGTCGGGGCCATGGGTTGATTCCCTTCCCGCAACCTTGTCCAGTTCGTCAACAAAAACGATCCCGGTATTTTCCACACGCGATTTCGCCTCCTGCGTCACCTTCTCCATATCGATCAAACGGGAGACTTCGGTAGTGGTAAGAAATTCAAGCGCATCCTTGACGTTCATCTTTTTTCTGCGTGTCTTCTTCGGCAGGAAGTTCGAAAACATCTCCTTGAAATCAATGCCCATCTCTTCAAGACCCTGTCCTGAAAAGATCTCGACCGTCGGCATGCTGGTTTCCCTGGCCTCTACCTCTATTATTCGCTCGTCAAGCAGTCCCTGCTCGAGCATGCCTCGAAGCTTTTCCCTGCTTTCCGAGTGGGCCTGGGCATCCTTCTGGATAGGGAGAAGATGGTCGAGAACCCTTTCCCGGGCTATCTCGGCAGCCTTGGTCTTGACCTTTTCGCTTTCGTCTTTCTGTACCATCTGTACGCCCATTCTCATGAGATCGCGTATGATGGATTCCACATCCCTGCCCACATAGCCAACCTCGGTAAACTTGGAAGCCTCCACCTTGATAAACGGTGCATCGGAAAGCTTTGCCAGACGCCTGGCTATCTCTGTCTTTCCTACACCGGTCGGCCCTATCAGGATGATATTCTTAGGATAGATATCCTCTTTCATATCTTCGGACACCCTCTGACGTCGCCAGCGGTTTCTCAGGGAAATTGCAACAGCCCTCTTTGCCTTGTCCTGGCCGACAATATACTTGTCCAGTTCGGATACAATTTCTTTAGGTGTGAGCTCACTCATTACAGTTCCTCAAAAATAATGGATTTATTGGTATATATGCAGATATCGGATGCAATATCCATTGCCTTTGCAGCCACTTCCTTCGCGGAAAAGTCCGTATATGCAACAAGCGCCTTGGCAGCGGCCATGGCATAGTGCCCTCCTGAGCCGATACCGCAGACATCGTCATCGGGCTCCACCACATCACCGGTGCCTGAAAGGATAAAGGTCTTGGTGGCATCTGCGACAATCATAAGGGCTTCAAGCCTTCTGAGCACCCTGTCGGTTCTCCAGTCTTTACCCATCTCCACAGCGGCGCGGGTGAGATTTCCCCGATACTCCTTGAGCTTTGCCTCGAAACGTTCAAAAAGGGTGAATGCATCTGAAGTAGAGCCTGCAAAACCGGCAAGGATCTTATTTTCGTGGATTTTCCTTATCTTTTTCGCCGTAGCCTTGAGTATGACATTGTTCATAGTTACCTGCCCGTCTCCGGCGATAACTACCTGAGAAGCCTTGCGCACGCAAAGTATTGTTGTTCCCCGTATCTCCATTACTCCTCCTTTGCCTTAGGATGAGCCTTATCATACACATCCATAAGTTTGTCCAGGGTTAAATGCGTATAACGCTGGGTTGTAGAGAGGCTTGCATGGCCGAGCATCTCCTGGATGGACCGCAGATCAGCACCGGCATCGAGCATATGGGTTGCAAAAGTATGCCTGATGGTATGAGGGCTTATATGACGGCTCAATGAGACCTGCTGCGACCATTTATAAACAGCCCGGCGGATACTCCTTGTGGCAAGCCTTTTTCCTCTGGTGTTAAGAAACAGCGGCTCCGGGCAGTAAATAGGATCATTGATTCCCCTGCTTATCAGATAGTTCCTGATTGCTGTAAGGGCCCTCCTGCCGACAGGGACCATCCTCTGCTTCGAGCCCTTTCCCGTAACAAGGACAACGCCCGATTTCACATCGACATCCATGCAGTTCATACCCTCTACTTCACCAACCCTGATACCGGTCGAATAGAGAAGTTCCAGCAGAGCCTTATCGCGCAGATCAGCGACTGAATCGATAAGCTCCATCATCTCTTCCGTGGTTAGAAACCCCGGCAACACTTCTTTTTTTCTGAGTGATCTCACATGGGAAAACGGATTGAGTTCGAGATCTGTCTGGGTCATGACAAAATCGAAAAATCCCTTGATGGAGCTCAGCTTACGGTTGATGCTCGAGCGATCGTAATGGTTATAAAGATTAAGCATGTAAGACCGGACAAGGCTCCTGTCGGGAATACCGACTCCCCGTTTTTCGAGAAAGGCCAGCAGGTGCTGGACATCATTTAGATAAGCCCTGTATGTTTCGTTAGAAAGCCCTTTCTGATCCATGAGATACATCTTATACCGATTCACGAATGAATCGAGATATGTTTCCATTCTGCATACTTACACCGAAGATTCAGGATAATCAAGAACTGCATGTTTAAAAAATGAAGCATGATTCATTCTTGCCTTAACCTGCCTATTGTGAAATAGTATCATCCAATTCAAAACGACGCAAAATTATCCAGACAAGGAGGATATATGTCGAACGTAGTCATCGTTAGCGGGGCAAGAACGGCAGTCGGTTCTTTCGGAGGATCTCTGAAAAGTGTTCCGGCTAAAGATTTAGGGGCATTGGTTATACGCGAGAGCCTGCTCAAGTGCGGCCTTCGTCCGGAAATACCCGATCATGCAAAAGATGAGGCACCTGACACCTTTAAAGGAGCAGGAAGGGCCCCGATCGAAGAAACATATTACAACTGGGATGAGAGCCTTCAGGCGATCCAGGTAGATGAAGTCATCATGGGTAACGTCGTTCAGGCCGGCCAGGGCCAGAACTCGGGCCGACAGGCCATGATCCGTGCAGGCCTGCCTAAGGAGACAACCGCCATTACTGTAAACAAAATCTGTGCATCCGGCATGAAGGCCCTTGCACTGGCCGCCAGCACCATCAAGGCAGGCGACAATAACATCGTCATTGCAGGCGGACTGGAAAACATGAGTGATGTGCCCATTGCACTGCCGAATGCCCGCTGGGGCCACCGTATGGATATGCCGTTCGGCAAGACCCTCGATCTCATGGTCTTTGATGGCCTCTATGAGATATTCTACGGATACCACATGGGTATAACAGCCGAGAACATCGTAGAAAAATACGGGATATCAAGAGAGGAACAGGATAAACTCGCATATGAAAGCCACATGCGCGCCAGGGCCGCCATAAGCAAGGGCATCCTGAAAAACGAAATAGTGCCTGTGGTGATTCCGCAGAAAAAGGGCGATCCCATAATATTCGATACTGACGAGCGACCCATGGACACCACCCTGGAAAAAATGGCAAAGCTGAAACCTGCATTTAAAAAGGACGGCTCCGTTACAGCCGGGAATGCATCAGGGATCAACGATGCTGCTGCTGCCTGTCTTGTCATGAACGAAGACAGGGCAAAAGAGCTTGGCCTTAAACCCATAGCCAGGATAAAGGGATATGCATCTGGAGGTGTAGATCCAGCGTATATGGGACTGGGGCCGATCCCGGCAACCAGAAATCTCTTCAGAATCACAGGGACAACAATAAAGGATTACGGACTGATAGAACTCAATGAGGCCTTTGCATCACAGGCCATTGCCTGCATAAGAGAACTCGGCACAGATCCCGGCATAACAAATGTCAACGGCTCGGGTATCTCGATCGGCCATCCCATCGGATGCACCGGTGCAAGGATAGTCATAGCACTGATTAACGAGATGAAACGCAGAAATGTTGAACTAGGACTTGCCACACTGTGCATAGGCGGCGGCCAGGGTATGGCAATGGCGATTGAGGCAGTCTAGGCTGCGGCAATATCCTTACCCTGTAAAACATAGGGGTATGAAGGTTTAGATAGCAATAAACACTCGAGGCCCCCGGTTCCTTGCCGGGGGTCTTTTCATTGTGCAGAGAAATCAGAACTCTAAAAGAAACAAATCCTCTTCCAGAAGTTTAAGCCCTTATCACAGGCGGAAGCCGCGGCAGCATAAAACTCATCATAAGATTATTCAATTTCACCATCAGGATTAAACCCACATTCTGCAGCTGAAGAAGTCAATATCGTATAATATCAGCATATTGCCTTGTTCTGTGGGAGCGGCTTTATTCCTTCTCTAACGCAAAATGTGGGTTAAACTGAACTAAGGGGGTTAAAATGATTGGGAAAAAGAAATGGGGTTTGCCCCCCCCTGGTGAGGAGGGGGGCAGGGGGTATAGGTTATTCCAGATGTTTCACGCGTGACATCTGAAACAAGACTATCATTATCATGAATATCAGGATACCTGATGCACTGCCGGCATTCCTGGCAGAATCGATCATGCACCCTTTGGATCCGGAGCCTTCCCCAGCCGCTGCCATTGCCAGCATAGAACTGTCTACCTGACTGGAGGAGCCGGAAGCCATTGAAGATTCTAAAAAATCATAATCTTCTGCAGTAAGAGCGTTATAGGCATTTACGCAGCCACCGCTATTCAGATCATTATAGTTATCGTCGACCACTGCAGAGTTGAGCAGAACACCTCGGACACTGCTGTATGACAGATCCGGAGATTGAGAAATCACCATGGCTGCAACAGCGCTTACAAATGGTGTGGCATATGAGGTTCCCGACACCCAGCTGGAATAGCCGCCATTTATATTCGTGGTCTTAAGGCCCTCACCGGGTGCTGCGATATCAACACTGGCCTTTCCATAGTTCGAGAAACTTGCAAGGTCACCATAGCGATTCATGGCAGCCACAGCTATGACATTATCATATTTATAGTTCGATGGATAATGCGCATGAGCATCATTGTCCTGAGAACTGTTTCCTGCCGATGCGATAAAAAGCACACCTTTTCTCTGGGCATATTTTATAGCCTCTCCAAGGGAATAGGAATAGGTATCAAAGCCCCAGCTTGCATTTATGATATCCGCACCGTGATCAACGGCGTAGTAGATGGCATCGACTGCATCGGAGAGACTTCCTGTTGTCTTGCCGTCATTCATTTTCATAAATTTCAAAGGCATTACAGCGATCTCTACATTCCAGGCAATCCCAGCAACACCGATACCGTTATTTCCCATGGCAGCTAGAATACCGGTTACCCTGGTGCCATGGCCTGTATCATCCTCGGGCGTGCTGTCATTGTTGGCAAAATCATGCCCATCGATAAGGATATCGACGAGATCAGGATGATCGAGATCCACTCCTGAATCTATCACTGCCACAACAACCAGTTCACCGGCACCGGAAGTTTCAATCAGATCCCATGCCCCGGCCAGGTCGATGTCTTCCCACTCGGTTTCAAGATATGGCCAGTCTTCGGGTATGCTCTCGGCCTCGATCACATAATTCGGCTCGGCATACTCGATCCCTTCCATATCAGCCAGGGAGTTGATCGCTTCGTCCGCATCATCAACGGCTACAACCATGGACCTGTTCTCGCCTTCAGCGCCTTCAGAAAGTGCGGCTTTGCTCATGACATTATCAGACCTGAACTTCACTATGACTTCGTCTGATTTATATTCAGCTGAAAATGCAGGAAAACTGATAAGCCCAAAAACCACTAATCCGATAATCGTTGCTTTTACGTCTTTCACCTTACACCCCCCAGATCTATTTGTTTCGATCTAGGACCTATAAGGCAATCCTGGTGCCAATTATGTGACGCTTAATGGTATTTTTAATTGTGCTCTTATTTCATATAGTTATATCTTTGGGTTTACTTTTTGACTGTTTTGTGACGGTTACACAGATTACCTGCTTGTAATCAGGATTACAAACGTAATGTAATCTGAAGTACAAATTGTAATCTAAAACCAGGGATAAAAAATCAGGTATCAGGAGATCTCGTAGTGCCTGTAGAAACGGCTCAGACGCAGATAGTCTTCCGGGGTAAGATCCTGGGGTCGTTTTGCCGGATCTATACATGCGTCCCGCACAAACTCATGAACAGATTCCCTGTCTATGCCCTCAAGACACATCAGCGAGTTTTTAAGCATCTTTCTTCTCTGATTAAACGCGGCAAAGACAACCTTTCTGAATAACCGGGCATCTTCTTGAGCCATGGTTACACCTTTTGAAATGAGCTTTATGACCTGTGAGTTTACTTTTGGTTTCGGTATAAAGTTATTCGGCCCCACTATAAAACCCGGTATCGGGGTAAAGGCGGACGAAACAAGGACGCTGAGCGCTGAATAGTCTTTTTGCCCGACATGTGCACATATCCTTCCGGCAACCTCCATCTGCACCATAAAGACCGCTGATACGATCTGCCGTGCATAGCCCGTAAGGTTCACAATAAGCCTGGATGCGATATTGTAGGGCAGATTGGCAACGATCTTGATTCCGGGCCGGATAAAATCAGCAAGATCGCACTCAAGTATATCCCCGTGGATGATCGTGACATGGCCTGAATCCTTAAATGTTCGGGCAAGCTCCTCAAAAAGCTGATCATCCTTTTCAACTGCTGTTACATGAGCACTCTGACGTGCAAGGGCCCGGGTGAGGATGCCCCTGCCGGGACCTATCTCGAGAACACGGTCATGGGGCATGAGATCTGCAAAATCAATGATCTTCTCTGCAATACCGGTATTTTGAAGAAAATTCTGACCCAGCGAGCGTTTTGCTCCCATGCTTAAATCCCATTCAAGACAATATGCCCCTGGTTTCAGCTGTCAATGGCCACCTTGAGCGTGCATTAATATCAAGAGGTGCAATCAATCCCTCCCTGAAATAGCGGATACCTGCAATACCGATCATGGCTGCATTGTCGGTGCAGTATTTCCTTTCTGGAATGACCAGATTGATACCCTCTTCAGATGTTACTGTCTTCAGCCGCATCCTCAAAGCAGTATTGCTTGCCACACCTCCGCTTACCACAAGCAGGTCTGCTCCATGATCCTTTACTGCCTGTATTGCCTTTGCAGTGAGGACATCGACTACCGCCTCCTGAAATGCCGAGGCGATCTTTGGTATTAGGGCTTCCTTGCCGGGAACAGGTTTCCTGGTCTGTGGCAGTCCTGAAAACCGCAGATCCATATCCGTGAATATTTCTTCAGCGATTACACGATTGAGTACTGCGGTCTTTAGACCTGAAAAACTGAAATCATAGGAACCGTCGTTTATCATTGGCCGTGGAAGATCAATTGTATGCGGATCGATCCCTTGTGAGATCTTCTCGATTATCACACCGCCAGGATAGCCGAGATCGAGAAGTTTGGCCACCTTGTCAAAGGCCTCTCCGGCTGCATCATCCAGGGTCTGTCCTATCTGTATGATCGAAGATGGGTTATCTATCCGGTAAAGTGACGTATGCCCGCCCGATACCACCATGCCTATATGTGGATAGGTTATCTCATGATCGATCTTTGCTGCGCTTAAGTGGCCTTCCAGGTGGTTTATCCCGCAAAGAGGAATGTTCAATCCCCAGGCAAGGGCCTTGGCAAAGGATATCCCCACAAGCAGGGCTCCCACGAGCCCCGGACCCTGAGTGACACAGACCCCGTGAAGATCCTCCTTGCTAATCCCTGCTTCAGCCATTGCTTCGGCAACAACACCCCCGATGAGTTCGGTATGTCTTCTGGATGCAATCTCGGGAACGACCCCGCCGAAAGCGGCATGGTCAGCGATCTGGCTTGCTACGACATTGGAGAGGACATCACCTGTATCCGTTACTAATGCGGCTGCTGTCTCATCGCAGGAAGTCTCTATTGCCAGGATATTCATCAATTAGGCGCCCTTACATCGATAAAGAACGTGGCAACAGGCGTTTCGCCGCGCATCGCCGATATACGGAATCTTCGGGTGTCTTCATCGACCTTTTGGGCATATCTGTCCATCAGTGCCGATGTATCGATGTCATATCCCCTGTCCTCGCCGGTATTATCGTCCCAGTTGCCCACGAATCCCTTGAAATTGACATTAAGCCCGTGATTTGACGAGCCTCTGTATACGAGATCCTTGACTACAAGAACCGATCCGTTATGCATGCTGAACACATCACCGGGCTTCAGTGCATAATCTATATTATCCGCTTCAATAATGAGCCATGTCCGGTTTGTTTCCGGGATAACATCAACATGGATTTTTCCGCACGGGAACATGTCTTTGCGCACTTCAACCGTGGTTGATGAGCTGATGGAGAAATCTCTTCCCAGATCGTTTATCTGACCGGATCCTTTAATGTCTACTACAATACCCCGGGTATAATTGGCCTTGATATCCTTTATGGTAATCGTATCTCCTTTGGTGATAACAATATGCTGGTTATCTTCAACCGCAATGGGCGATGCGCTGTTCACTGATATCAGTGCATATTCCATGATAGGCGGATCTATATAAATACTCGGCTGGGCCGGTTCAATGCCGAACTCCTTCATAAAGGCATTGACCACCATTGTCTGAAAAACGACCCTTTTCCTGAAGTCCTGTATGCATTTCGACGTCTCGCTGGCAAAGGCCGGCTTATTCAGGGTGAAAAGCATGTAATATGTCGCTGATTTCCGCTGCTCCTTATGAATGCTGTCCTGAGCGGCGGTATGGTGATTATTGAACCGGAAACGGTTTTCCTCTTCATGAATCGAGGTATTAATCCGTTCTATAACCCGGTTTGCAATGGCCTGGAGCTCATAAACCGTCCCATCCGGTGTCTTATAGATATCTGTATCTGCGATAATCGACTGCCCGAACCTTCTAGGGTTATGCATGTTATCGATATACTCGGGATGATAGAATCCTGACCCGTCATGCATATTGAGAAAATAGTCTGCCCCTTTCATGAGATCCTTGATCTTTCGTACTATCTCGCTATCAGGATCGACAGAAGGGACTTTGTCAAATTTTCGATTCATATCCCCGTTGGGACCGCGATCGTTGACCAGAATCGAATAGAAATTGGCCCTTGGAACGATGATCAGATTTCCCTTCTTCAGCCCCATGTCCACATAAAGATCCGCGGCAAGGTAGCCTCCAGGTTCATCACCCTGTATGCCGCCCATGATCATAAGTGTCGGCCCCGGTTCCTGACCATATATACGGTATACATCCAGTTCATGGTCGGTTCCTTTGAAAAACACCTGGTGATCTCTGCCGGCATACCCGGCAAGAGGAAGGAAAAGAACAAGAAAACAACAGATAAGGGTCTTTTGTATACTGTACATAGCGATTATTGTATCTGGTGCCTGTTGAGAAGCATTGCCAGCCTCAACTTCTCTTCGAAATCAAAGATATAGAAGGTCACTGTTTCCCACTGGCCGATCGACTCGGGGATCTTTATACTCATGGGCTTAAAGTTTTTAATAGTGAACTGGTGCCCCTTAGTCTTTTCAACCGGCACACCTTCATCGAGGGTTACCGAAGGGTAAGAAGCATATTCCTGACCTTTCTTGAATATCGCGTAAAGATATCCCTGTGACATCTCCTTCATTTCTGATTTTATATTGACGATCTTGAATAAAAGACGGCCATTTTCAATACTGACCTCCGATATCTCGGCAGTTGGAGGATACAGCTTGGGCAGAGGCTTTACATCGGGAACAGGGGAAGCCTTATGGGCTATACTCATGCTGAGTTTCTTTTTCAGGGATATGATTTCCTCATCCTTCTGGGTCAAAAGGATATTGAGGTCCTTGAGCTCTGTTGAGAGCATGTCAATGACCTGCTTCTGCTCATTCTCGGTATTGCGCGCATCGATGAGCCTGACCGCAGCCACAAGGACAGAGACAAGCAGAGCAACGGCAAGGATCAGCATCAGCTTGGCCCAGAATGACCGCACAGTCATCACTGGTTTTTCGCCGGTGGGCCGCATAATGATTATCTGATAGGGTTCATGATCTTTCATGAATACGTTCCCACTTTTCCTGTTTGATATAGAAGCCTTTATTAGTTCTTATCAGCTGCAGTTCCTTTATTCCCACATCCCTGTATTTATCGGAAGTGAACTCCTGAACAGCTCTCAGATTCCAGAAAACACCTCTGCGATCTGTCTTAATATCATCAAGCCTCACCTGAATATATCGGTAAGGTTCAAGATTTCTTTTTTTCATGTCAAAGAATTCATCAAGCGATGGGAATGAATCCGCATAACATGCTCTCATACCTTCGAAATCCTTTGTTTTCCATGCACTGATCCACGAGTCCAGAAATTTATTAAGTTCATCTTTTTCCCGACGCTCCAGATCGCCAGCCTCCTGATCCCATAAGGGAGCCCTGCTCAAAGGCATGAACTCTTCCGCTAGTATCTTCGGCCCGCTTGAAGAGTTTTCCAGATATACATACTTGATACCGGTACTCTGGAAACCTCCGCCTGAAAAGTCCATAAGAAAATAACACAGCACATATCCGTCGGCACTCACAATCCTCAGCCCGTTCGTCAGGATAGTTATATAATCATACTTTTCAAATGTCCCCTTTTTCCTGTCAATGTATGTAGAAAGAGTATCTCCGCTGAGGGTATCATAGAAACTATTCGAATAACACCCGCGGAAATGCTCGATGTCCTTGTTCTCCCACGCATCTATCCAGGAGAAGACAAAGCCTGCATAGAGCTGCTCCATGACCTCCAGGCTCTTTCTATCAATATTGACCATGTCTTTCAGTATAATGACAGGGGTACGCCTGGCATTAAGATACGCGGAGAGCCTTTTCAGGTCATCATTGGTAAGAGAAACACATCCCTTTGTATCGGTGAAGTCCAGCGGCACTATCCTCCCGTGTATCCAGATCCCGTTGCCGTTTCTTCCAATGGATCTGTCAACTGGATTCGGATAGTTTAATGTGTAGGCTCTCCATCCGTAAAAATCCGGAAGGTCTTTGCCGTCGAGGATTTTATCAAAAAAATAAACACCTTCAGGCGTCCTCTTATCTCCCTCGAACTGCTTGTTTCCTGGATTCATACCTGTTGAACACGGGAGTTCAAGGACGCTGTCTCTTCCCTTGAATACATGCAGCCTCTGCTGTTCCTTATCTATACAGATACTGTATGTTCCCTTGTCAACGCTGATCAGCGAAACAGGGAACATCTCTTGTGCATGTATCTTGGATACAGGAAGATACAAAAAAATAAAAACAGCAATGATAACATTAAATATAAATCGCATGTCCATAAAAAATCAAAGATCTTTTCTCTCTAATATGGCATGAACCTCATACCCGAGCTTTTCTATGGCCTGTCTTCCACCTTCAGTTCTGTCGAGAACCCCTATGACCAGATCAACTATCAGACCGGCATCCTCAATATGCTCGATTGCGTTAATGGTGCTGGAGCCGGTAGTAATAACATCTTCGACCACCACGACCCTCTGCCCGGGAGTGATCGGGCCTTCGATCATATTTTTTGTACCATGTTCCTTCTTCCCTTTCCTAACAAGAAATGCATTGATTGTCTGGCCTGACTGATAAGCAATCATGCTCGTTGCAACAGCTATCGGGTCTGCCCCCAGAGACATTCCGCCAACTGCATCGGCACCCCTGTCCTTAATCAGGTCAAAGATGATGGAACCAATGAGAAACGCTCCCCTGGGATTCAAGGTAACCTTTCTCAGATCCACATACAGATCAGACTCCCTGCCTGAAGCAAGGATGAATTTGCCGTACTTTACGGCATCACTCTTGACAAGTTCTCTTAATTCATCAATCTTACTCATGAAAAACCCTTTCAAAGATTGTATCTACATATGCAAGGTGGTGTGAGATATCAAAGAGATCGGTAATGCCGTCTTTTCCGAGCACGCTGACCACATCTGCGTCACTTTTCAGAAGCTCTTGAAAATCGACCTTTTTCTCCCATACCTTAAGCGCATTTCTCTGCACCCACTGATAGGCCGTATCCCTTGCTATGCCTTTTTCCACAAGCGCCAGAAGAACGCCCTGGGAATGCCATAACCCCTTTGTGATATCGAGATTTTTCTTAATATTGTCAGGATATACAACCAGACCCTCTATGAGTCCCTGCATCCTTTTCAGAGAAAAATCGAGGATCGTTGTCGCATCCGGGCCGATCACCCTTTCCACGCTAGAATGAGAGATGTCCCGTTCATGCCAGAGAGCAACATTCTCGAGTGCAGAAACACAGTATCCTCTCAAGAGCCGGGCCATCCCGGTGATATTCTCGGAAAGGATGGGGTTTTTCTTGTGGGGCATTGCAGACGATCCCTTCTGCCCCTTTCCGAAAGGTTCCATGGCTTCAAGCACTTCGGTACGCTGCAGATGTCTGATCTCGACAGCGATCTTTTCAAGGGTTGCGCCCACGATTGCAAGTGCGGCGAAAAATTGTGCATGCCTGTCCCGCTGAAGCACCTGTGTGCTTATTGGAGCAGGCTTGAGCCCGAGCCTTTTACAGACATGATCCTCCACTTCAGGAGGGACATTTGCAAATGTCCCCACAGCTCCGGAGATCTTGCCGTAGGAGATCACCTCTTTCGCATCTTGCATACGCTTCAGATTCCGCTCCATCTCGGCATACCACAGGGCAAATTTCAGTCCGAAGGTGATCGGTTCGGCGTGAATGCCGTGGGATCTGCCCATGGCGGGTGTCTTTTTATATGCAAAGGCCTTTTCCTTAAGGGAAACCATCAGCGCCCTTATATCATCAATGATTATGTCGCTGCTTTCCTTGAGAAGAAGTGAATATGCCGTATCCAGAACATCAGAGGATGTCAGCCCCATATGAATATACCTGGCATCATCACCAACATACTCTCCAACACAGGACACAAAGGCAATTACATCATGCCTGGTAACAGCTTCGATTTCATCGATGCGTTCCACGGTGAATCGTGCATTTTTCCGGATGTTTTCAAAGCTGTCCTGCGGAATCTTCCCGATCCTTGTCCAGGCTTCACAGGCGGCAACCTCCACATCGAGCCATTTGCTGTATCTGTTTTCATCAGACCAGATCTTTTCCAGTTCTTTTCTGGTGTATCTAGAAATCACCTTTTCTTGCCCCTTCGGTCTATCATATAATTGCTTCCCTCGATTCCCTTTACATATCGTTTTATATCCGTTGCATCTTGAGATGCCTGGCCGTAGTGTTTGTACCGCTTTTCCTCATTCATGACCACTGCGACCGAAATGCTCATGACCGGAAACTTCTTTGTCTCTCCGCTCCTGGATGTGGAAATA
The DNA here is from genome assembly GCA_016934135.1 of Deltaproteobacteria bacterium. Classification (GTDB taxonomy): domain Bacteria; phylum Desulfobacterota; class Desulfomonilia; order UBA1062; family UBA1062; genus DSAD01. Next base: position 16,930 of record JAFGTK010000267.1, read on the forward strand.
ATGCCTCCCTGCTCAAGATCATCGTCATTGTAGAAATTCCTGATAACCATATCGAACCTGGAAATGATCTCTTCGCATAACGCCCTGATATTGCTGATCGGACAGATGAATACATAATCATCCCCGCCTACATGCCCTACAAAGGTCTCTTCCTGTTTTATCTCTTTGACGGCATTGATGATTGTCCTTGCCGTAGCAAGAAGAACCTCGTCTCCGCGTGAGAATCCGTAGCGGTCGTTATATGGCTTGAAATTATCGATATCGACCCAGGCAACAGCCACTTCGCTGCCCTCATCAAACATCTTCTGAATATACCGGATAATGGATTCGTTGCCGGGCAGCCTGGTGAGCGGATTGGTATCCAGCTCTCTTTTGGCACGCTGAGCAATAAATTCCAGCCTTGATCTGATTACAGCCTCACTGTCTGTTTCTATGATAAAATCATCGACAGGCATATCCTGCCAGGAAACATTTAAAAGATCGCTTTCACCATAGAGCGGAACTATGGGCAGGTGCCCATATATGGTATTGGTCCTGAATTCCTTTACAATTGTGTTGTCGTGCCCGAGAAGGTATGACCGGTCTATAAGAATGATGTCCGGCGGATCCATATAGATGAGGGAGACAATATCCTCGTCACTGCGGAGAACCTGCACTGAATCGAATACCTCTGAGACAATTTGAGACAATCCTTCATCAAATTGGTCCTTCACTATAACGACTGCCTTCAAAACATCACCTCGTAAGCTTAAAGCTGATAATTATCCACTTCTTCCAGATCAGAATATATCTTTTTCATAAGAAGAGGAAGATCAACCCTGTCCATCCCGACAAGCTCCCATGCCTGCGGGGATATCCTGCTCACAAACGCGTCCCCGCCGCTGCCCACACCGAATGCCCTCACAATACTGTCAGCGATATGCACCACCGCAACCCTGTCCTTGAACTTTACAGCAGTCTCCGGTTCATGATGGAACGAAATGGGTATTGCAAGCCTTTCAGGAAGACCCCATTCTTCTGCAAGCCAGGAGCCTATTTCTGCATGATCAACGCCTAATACCTCCAGTTCGGCATCCCTGAACGAGCATCCTTTGCTTAGAACCACAGACTTGATCTTTTCATAGTCATCGCTCAATGAAACCCGTACCAGGACCTTGCCGATATCATGCAGCAGGGCTCCGGTCGATATCTCCTCCGGCTCGCTCAATCCCAGGTGACGGCCGATGGTTCCGGATACTACAGCCGAACCCAGTGAATGCTCCCAGAGACCCACCATGGATTGTTCCATAAGATCGAAGACCGACGCAGACAGCACAACCCCTTTTATTACATTGAACCCGAGAAGGATTATGGAATGGCTGATAGACGATATCCGCCCGGGAAAACCATAGAAAGGAGAGTTGACGAGTTTCAGGACCTTTGCGCTTAAAACCTGATCAGAGTTTAAGAGCCTGCCGATATCCTTTGCCGTAACATCAGGGCTCTCCACCATGGTGGTCAGTTTCTGAACAACCTGCGGAAGCGTTGGAAGGCTCTGTATCCGTTTAGTTATCGCCTTGAGCTGCTGGGCCTTACTCATGAGGAATCTCCTCCTGATCAGCCTCTTCTTCGCAACCATCAGAGGCTATTGCCGAGGCTATGGCTTCTTTGAGATTTTCCATGATCGGATCTCCTAGAACCTGCGAGAACCTGGCCTTCATATCCTGAATCTTCTCTTCACTCGTCTTGTCCTGCGTCCCCAGATCGAGAGGGTGGCCTTTCAGCGTCAGCGTAGTCACATTCATCTTCTTCAGCCGATCTATCAGGTTTGCGCTCAGCTCAGTCCCCTCTGCACACAAGGGCATGCCCTTTTCATTGGTAACCGGTTTTGCGAGAATCATACCCGGCTTCACAAGATCAATGGGTACCTTTTGCATCCGGCCTCCTTATATCACCGTACCTTCGAGCCAACTTTAGCAGCCCTGTCAAATGTTACCAGAGAGAGCTTTCCGTCGGGTGTATCCGTGGCAAGGAGCATCCCGGCAGAGGCTATGCCCATAAGCTTTGCCGGCTTAAGGTTCGTCACCACAGCAATGGTCTTGCCCACAAGCTCTTCAGGGCTGTAGGACTGAGCGATACCTGCTGCAATCTGTATCTTTCTGCCCGCATCTACCTGCAGAACAACCAGTTTATCCGATTTCTCAACTCGGGCCGCTTCAACGATCCTGCCCACCCTGATCTCAACCTTTGCGAATTCAGAGATATCGAGAAGATTGTCATCCGAAATTTCTTCAGCCGTATCGGGTTTCTTGATCATCCTCTCGACTCTTGGAAACAGCGCCTTTGCAGGGGTAATCTTCGTACCTGCGCTCAGCTTTCCGAAGGAATCAAGATCCCTGAAGGTAACCCCTCCCTTTACACCGAGAATATCCAGGATAGCCTTCGAGGTGCCGGGCATTACCGGGAAGATCATCTCCGACACATACCGCAGCCCTTCCATTACATGATAAATGACCAGGGCAAGCCTCCCTGGATTATCTTTTGCAAGGCTCCAGGGTGCCGTATAATCGATATATTTGTTCAATCCCGAAATAAGAGACCAAACAGATGCCATCGCAGTATGCATCTCCAGTTTTTCCATCCTGTCCCGGTAATCGGCAACGATCTTCGATGCAAGCTCCCTCAGATCTTTATCTTCTTCCTTGAGTTCTCCTACCGGCTCAGGCAGTATGCCGTCAAAATATTTCGATACCATCCTTGTACTCCTGCTGACCAGGTTTCCAAGATCATTCGCAAGATCCGCATTGTACCTTTCGATAAGGGCCTCCTCGGAGAAATTGGAATCCAGCCCGAAGACCATCTCCCGCACAAGAAAATACCGGAAGGCCTCTATGCCGTACTTTTCCTTCAGGTCGAGCGGATCGACCACATTGCCCAGGCTTTTTGACATCTTCGATGAATCGACATTCCAGAAACCATGAACATTGAGATGCCTGTAGGGTTCCACCCCCGTGGCCTTGAGCATGGTTGTCCAGTACACGGCATGGGGTTTCAGTATATCCTTGCCGACCAGATGCTGGGCGGCATTCCAGAACTCCTTGAAATTTTCCGCATCCGGATAGCCGATACCGGTAAGATAATTGATGAGTGCATCGAACCAGACATAGCATACATACTCTTTGTCAAATGGGAGTTCTATCCCCCAGGAAAGCCTTTTTTTGGGCCTGGAAATGCACAGGTCATCCAGGGGCTCCCGAAGCATCCCTAGAACTTCATTCTTATACCTCTCAGGCCGTATAAAACCGGGGTTGGATTGAATGTGTTCTATAAGCCAGGGTCTGTATTTCTCCATCTTGAAAAAATAGTTCTGCTCCTGACGGTATACGAGTTCTGTTTCATGAATAGGGCATTTGCCGTCTACGATCTCGGTCTCGGTGAAGAACCGTTCACACCCTACGCAGTAATGTCCCCCGTATTCTCCGAAATAGATATCACCCTGGTCATATACCTTCTGAAGGATCGCCTGGACAGTTTTTTTATGATCGGGCTCGGTTGTACGTATAAACCGGTCGTTCTCAACCGATATCTCCGGCCATAAAGCTCTGAACCTGGCGCTGTTCTCATCCGCGAGCTTATCAGGGGTGGTTCCCATCTTGGTCGCGGTTTCCATGATCTTGTCTCCGTGCTCATCGGTGCCGGTAAGGAAAAACACCTTGTCTCCCTTAAGCTTGTTGTACCGTGCCATGACATCGGCGATAACCGTGGTATATACATGCCCGAGATGAGGTTGTGCATTCACATAGTAAATGGGAGTGGTAATATAAAAAAACTCATTCATGAGCTTTGCTCCTTTTCCTTCTTGAACTCCTGTTCCTGGATGATCGCCTCCTTTTCCCCTTGGGCTTTTCAGAGCTCTTCTCATCTTTTACAGCATCAGAAACAACCTCAGCAGCTTCCTCTCTGGGCTTCTGCGGTTCTTTTGCCTTGCGCTCACTCAGCGCAATATACTCTTCCTGCGATAATATATCAGAAACCTTACACTTAATAAATCGCCTATCGGCAAGTTTGGCCACAAAGTTCTGATTTATTACATTAATGCTTACCACTACAGCCTCACCCTGTTCGATAAAAACCTTTTTCCCTGTTTTCGGGAGGTTGTCTATGAGATTTGCATATGCGTCCTTTTCATAGGCAAGACAGCATTTCAGCTTACCGCACAATCCGGAAATCTTTGAAGGATTCAGGGTCATGTTCTGGTTCTTGGCCATCTTTACGGAAATCCGCTGGAAATTTGTAAGATAAGTTGCACAGCATAATTCCCTGCCGCAGCTCCCGATCCCGCCGAGCATGGCAGCCTCCTGGCGGGTGCCCACCTGGCGAAGCTCGATCCTTGTCCTGAATTTCTCAACCAGGTCCTTGAGCAGCTCCCTGAAATCGACCCGGCCTTCGGCAACAAAGTAAAAGGTTATCTTGTTTCCGTCAAAGAGCTGTTCGACACGGGTGAGCTTCATGGGAAGATTTCGTTCAAGGATACGATGATGACAGAACTGAAAATATTCCTCGTCTTTTGCCTGTAGCTGCTTGAGTTTTTCCCTGTCTTCCTCGGTCAGCTTTCTGATGATAGGCTTTATGGCATCGAGACCCTGAGCGTCTTCCTCTGTGGCATATCCCAATACCTTGGCAACCGATTGCCCCGCCTCGGTATTGACCATAACGAAATCCCCTTCTGAAAGATCGAGGCCCTGAGCATCAAAGATATAGGGGGTCGGCATGGAAAGAAACCGCACAAACACCAGCTGCCTGATCTTATCCACAGGTTCTGCGCTTTCTGCCTGTTCTGTCTGCTCAGCCTGCTCAGTCTGTTCAGTCTGTTCAGTCTGCTCTTCGTGTTCTGTCTGTTCTGAAATTTCTTTATTTTCTGAGTTTTCTGTATTTTCCATTTTTACCATGTTAGCAACCTTATATAATATATTTCAAGAATATCTTTTCGAGAATTGTATCAAGTTGATCATTTTATGCATTTATGTGATATAGAAAACTGATATTGAATCCGTTTGGAGGGGAAAATGACATTGTGGGAGTTGTTTATCAAGGGTGGCCCTATGATGTGGCCCCTTCTTGCATGCTCCATCATAGCCCTGGCCATTATTATCGAAAGGCTTTTCGCTCTGCGGCAGAGCAAGATTATCCCCAAAGATCTCATAGAAGAGGTGGAACGGCTTACCCGAATGGGCAGACTAAATGATATCGAGAAGCTGCTTGTGCGAAATTCATCCCCCATATGCCCGGTGATCATGGTAGCTATAAAAAATGCCGGAATGCGCAGAGAGATCATCAAAGACTATATGGAGGAGGCAGGGGCGAAAGAGGCCTATACCATTGATCGATACATCGATGTGCTGGGAATAATTGCAACCATTTCTCCGCTCCTGGGTCTTTTGGGGACAGTGTCCGGAATGATCACCTCATTTCAGGCCGTAGGAGGCGAAGCACCTGCAAGTCAGATGCTGGCTTCGGGCATATCAGAGGCCCTGATCACCACGGCTGCAGGATTATCCATCGGAATCCCGGTATATATAGGGTACCGGTTCTTCATTGCACGCAGCGATTATCTCCTTCTGGAAATGGAAAAATCGTCCGCTCGCATTCTTGAATATTTGAAGGGCGAAAACAATGAAATTCAGGCGAAAAAGAGACAAGAGCATATCGGCAATTGATATCACTCCACTGGTGGATGTGGTATTCCTGCTGTTGATCTTCTTCATGCTTTCACTTGGTTCGCCTCTGAAGATCAGCGAGGTGAACCTTCCAGAATCCAGCAGCGGGGATACGCTGTCCAAACAGGCCATAACAGTGGTCATCTCGCCCGAGACGATCCTTATCGACGGGCAGAACTCCGGGCAGGATGCTTTGACCAGGCTGCCGCTCGATCAGGATATCATTGTCCTGGCATACCGGGATATCCCGTATTTCCGGGTGATACAGGTCCTCGATATCTTAAGGACATCCGAACACGAACGCATTTCACTGGCAACAAAACCGGTAAAGAATTAAGGGGCATGTGCCGCGATAAAATTAATGCCCTCGAAAATTTGACTTGCCCCGGGGCAGAGACTATTATACAAAACTATGAAAAGGATCCTTTTGGTAGAGGATGACAAGAATGTCCAAAAGCTCCTTAGAGAAGAACTTAATGATGACGGGTATGCCATATCAGTAGCATCCAATGGGAAAGAGGCTTTAAAGATCCTGAAAAAAAAGGATGATATGAAGCCCGATCTTATCATTCTCGATCTTCGAATGCCCGAAATGGACGGGTTCGAAACAATGGGACATATCTTGAAATCCCGACAGAACACACCCGTTGTGATTCATACGGCATATTCAAGTTATCGGAATGATGTTATGGTGATGGCGGCAGATGCATATGTTGAAAAATCTCATGATCTCAAAAAACTCAAAGATGCGATTCGAGAACTGTTAGGGGAGTAATGTCTTTTTTACGTGATGTTGAAGTTATAATTCTTGCCGGAGGTAAAGGTGAACGTCTCTATCCGCTGACCAAGGACCGGTCTAAACCATCTGTCCCTTTCGGCGGGCTGTACCGGATCATTGATTTTACCCTGTCCAA
>JAFGTK010000268.1 GCA_016934135.1 Deltaproteobacteria bacterium
ATGAACTACCCCGCAGCAAGCTGCGAGGCATCCAAGAATCTATTTTATTACTCCCCCCTCACCTTTATCCTCTCCCCGAGGGGAGAGGACTGAGATGTGCCCGCTGCAAGCAGCGGGGTATCATCTTAATGAATCGTGTATGCATCGTATATCTGTTTGAGCTGCTGCGATGTAGCGATAATATGCTCTCTTCCCACCTTTGGGGAGCGCTTTTGTTCAACACAGGAGATGAACTCTCTTACCGAGAGTTCAAGAGGATCAGGGATATCAATAACCCTGTTCCCGTAGCTGAAGCCGATCCTGTATGCATCCATATCGATTGTTCTTTCCACTATACGCCCGCCAAACCCGAAGGAAAAGGGCCTGGGCTGTACCTTCTGAGTCACCATGAACACCCTGGTCAAACACTTACTGCTCCTTCCTGCATAGGTAAAGGAGATATCCATAACCCCTTTGCCCGTTTCAATATTCAGATCTCTGATCGAACCGCTGCCCAGGACCGTATAGAGCATGCTCAGGGCATGGGGGATAGAATCGGGGATCATGCCCGCTCCTGTACAGACAGGTGAAAGCCGCATAGTAAATTCGGTCGATCCTTCTCCGGCGGCACTGCCGCAGAGATTCTCGTAAAAGGGCAGGCTGAAACACCACTGGGAGTTCATGGCAATGGTGATGCCGCTCGAACCGGCCTGAGTGAAGATCTCATCCATTACGACTTCGGTATCTTCGACATCGGGTGAGATAAAGGGCTTTTCACAGAACACATGCACACCTGCATCGATGCATTCTCTTATATAGGAGAGATGGGTCTGTGTTGGGGAGGCTATTGCCACCGCGTCGATATCTTCCTCATGGATCATGCTTGATAAATCGGTGTATGCCCGGGCGTTGATCCCGTATTTCTTCAGATTATCGGCTGCGAGCATGGATGACTCCGTGGTTGTACCTAGCACAGATAAGATTGTCGCACCTGAGGCATGAAAGTATTTTCCGATATATTCTCCGATCCCGTTACTTGTTCTGCGGGCGCCAATGAGACCAATATTCATGAGGCTTCCTTATCACATATTGAACGTTTGTCAAAATCAAAGCTCGGCAGATACATGTCTGAAACAGTTTTTATTGTTTTGGTTTTACAAAAAACTCAGGATGATTTATTCAGGGGAGGCATCGGGAAAAGCTATTTCGAATTTCGAAAAAAAAGATGAAGAATCTGGGTATAAGGTATAGGGTATAAGGTCATAAAGAAGCTTCAACCTTTTCTTAATTGTTGTGAGTAGGGACCGATGCTCTCATCGGGCCGAAAACATGCTGGAGTGGAACAGAAACAGCAGACTTATGTAAGGAAACATTACGTGCAGGATAGCCTGGAAAACAGGGACATACTTACTATGGTGAGCATCATTATCGTGGCCATGGGGGACAGCCGGCTCCTTCACGAATGCATTTCCTCCATCAGGGAACACCTTGCCTGTCCCTTTGAGCTGATACTGGTAAACAATTCCCCCATACCGCTTAAACTACCTGAAGAAGCCGGTGCCTGTATCATTGAGAACAGATGCAACCTTGGCTTCGCCCGGGCAGTAAACCGGGGGATCGAGGCGGCTAAGGGGTCTCTGATCCTCCTGCTGAATCCCGATGCCAGGCTAACAAGCGACATCGTTACGCCAATGAATGCCTTCCTGAGTTCCCGCAGTTCGGCCGGGATAGCAGGGATTCAGCTTTTCTTTCCGGATGGTTCTGCCCAGAACTCAATAGACATCATCCCTAACCTCATCACACAGTTCCTTAATAAATCCCTGCTCAAGATCCTCTTTCCCAGAATATACCCCAGCAAACGGTCACAATTTCCCGAGCCGGTACAGGTCCCATCGGTTATCGGTGCGTGCATGATGATCAAGCGGGAGGTAATAGATGCCATAGGTCTGCTTGACGAGGGGTTTTTCCTCTATCTCGAGGAAACAGACTACTGCAAGAGGGCAACCGATGAAGGCTTCGAAATCTGGCACCTGCCTGGGCTGCAGGTAGTTCATCATCAGGGCACCTCTGCCAGAATAGTTGATATGGCACGCAAGATTGAGTTCCACCGTTCCATGTACCGGTTCTTCCGCAAACACCGGGGAGATTTCCAGACCGCCTTTCTCTATGTTCTGACTATTGTCAAATCACTTATCGAGACCGGAGCCAACCTTGTTCTCTGCATAACGCCAAAGGGATCAAACCGGCTGAAAAAATCCGCTGTCACCCTTGCGTGGCACGCCCTTGGACAACCCGAGCGCTGGGGACTCGAGGACATTAGGACAGGGTTGTCGAAGGTGCGGAAGAACGGATATACCTGGTTTCTGGCCAAAGGAACATCCATCCCTGATCAGGTCACCAACCCGAAAGTATTCATGGATGAGTTCAAAGGTGAAGTCCTGAACAGGTCCAGGACGACCTTTGTAAAGACAGGTATGCTGGATGGGAGAACAATATTCTTAAAGCGCTACAACTTCAAAGGCATCCGGGATACGATCAAGAATCTGTTCAGAAAAAGCAGGGCCAGGCGATCATTCGAGGCTGCGCTGCTGCTGCATAGATCCGGCATAAACACCCCGGGTGTAGAGTTTGCCTGCGAGAAAAGGATATGCGGAATCCTGATCGAGTCCTACATCGCTACCACAAAGATAAACGCCGTCGATCTGGTAGGTTATGTAAAAACAAGGGGTTGCGATAACACATTACTGAAAAGACTGGCACGCTTTGTCAGACAGCTTCATGAAATGGGCATCGTGCATGTGGATTTCAAGGGAGAAAATATCCTGGTAAGCGAGCATGGATTCTATCTCATAGATCTGGACAGACTGAAAAGGGTTCCCCGCCTGAACCTGAATGCCATTGCAAAGAACCTTAGCTACCTCAATGCATCCTTTGCGCGGGATATCCCATGCGAGACGCGTTTGATCTTTCTTGACGAATACCTCAAGGGCAACACATGGCTTGCAGATAAAGGCCGGCAATTGTCAGACAAGGTCGAGGCATATACCCAGGCCCGCCTTGCACGTCGATACAACGAATAACTACAAGGTGTTCATATCCTGGCTTTCTGGTGTAAACGATCCTTTGTGCGTATTCGGCCTTTCAGGATATTTTTTTCTCGCCGGCAGATCGGGTTTCCTTCTTCGGCTGGATCATGGCAAGGGGATGCTTCCATCGCGTTACAAATATTCTCTTTGCCGAGGAATGTCCGGGCTTCTTCCTGCGTAGCCTGAATCCTGCAAGCCCGAGCAGGCCGGAACCGATGAGGATAATTGTTGAAGGTTCAGGCATGATCGTATCTCCCAGGGCAGCATTGTGGAAAGGAATAGAATGAACAAGACCTTATGTGCAATGCTTGAACTGCATCCGTGGATGTCCTGAATATGCCTGATATTCTGTGCTTAAACATGTACAATCCCCATCACCCTCATAAAAAAGATAAGTAAAAAATATTGCATTATATATGCCACACCAATTTAACCAATCTTTGCAAGCTACTACATCTTACATCGCAACGTTATGTGTAAATAATTTCGACGTACAACTGCGTGAAATAGACAAACAACCTGGTGTTCGCATTAAAAACACTAATATTATCAGTATATATGATATACCTGAGCTATGTAAGATTCATCGACATCACCGGCATCGGTTAAGATATATCTTTTCAAGAAGATATCTAATAGGTAACCGCATCCACCTTATCTTTTTCTGAACGGATAAACATATAGACCCTGTTGGGGATGCAGACAATACTCTCACCTGCAGACTTGATCTTTCCCGTATGTATACAAACCTTTCCCTGACAGGGAGATGCCTCCATGAATACTTCCTTGTCCTCAATCCTGAGTATTGATTCTCCAAGAGGGCCGGGAACCGATATCCGCGTATCATTATCGAGTCTGAGCACCTTAAAAAGTCCCTGCGCATTGTGAACCTCCACAACAGCGCCGGGTTCACCACTGATAAAGACCATGACAAACCAGACACCGGATATGGCAAGGAGGGAAACAATGAGAATGATGTCTGCAGCAGTTATCTTTACTCTACCTATCACCTCTTTGTTATACCTGGATTGTCATCAGAATTCAAACCAACTGCAATCTTGACCATGGATGCAAGATAAGCGTATAGTCCACCGCATTGTTATGGATATAGATAGATTACGCCTGTCAGGAATAAAAGTAACAACAATCACCGAAAAGATCCATGTTATACAGGGCAACAACAGAAGCCGTTCCCCGTTTGCAAACGCTATTCTGATCCTGGACAAGGCACATGTCCTCATGGACCCGGGGTGCGGGCTTGAGATTACGGAAAAGATCGCACGGCTGGCAGGCATAGACATTGTAATCACCTCTCACTCCCACCCTGACCATACCGCAGGAGTACATCTGATCCAGGAAATATCGAATCCGTGCATTGCAGTACCGCAGGAACATGCACAGAGCATCTCCAGTGCAGACAGCCTCGCTTCACGCTTTGTGGAGAAAGATCTGGCACAGTTATGGAAAGACTACTATCTTCCGGTTACCGGGTTCAAGGATTTCACCCCGACACAAAGTTTTGCCCACGGCCATGAATTCTCGTTCGGCGAAACCCGCTTCATCGCACTCCACACACCCGGACACCTGGAAGACCACTATTGCCTCATAGAGCCCGACAAAAATATCGTCGTGGGATTCGATATCGACCTCAGCCCCTTCGGTCCATGGTACGGCAACCCTGAATCAGATATCGACCAGTTCAAGAAATCCATCGCCATGGTGAGCAGTCTTCCCGCGGAAATATACATAACCTCACACTCAAAGCCGGTAAAGGGATCGTACATATCCAGGAGAATGCATCTCTACGCCAATGCATTCGATGAAAGGGACGATATCATCCTGGGAAACATGTCCCGCGCCAGATGGTATGACATAGAAGATATCGTAATGAAATCACCCATCTATGAGGTCGATCATACCGAACCCGACAGAATCCTCAAGTATGGAGAGACACAGATGGTTCTCAAACACATACACGGCCTTATTGAAAAAGGACGGATTATCCAGCAGGACGGGAAATTCCATAAAACATAAATATCAGCTGCCCTGAATTCATATGTGACCGACCGTTATAAATTTTAAGCACCCGCCTCCTTTCCGGTCGAGAAATCAACCATATATATTCAAGAAAAATATGAAGTTTTCCGAACCACATAGTACTGTGGAGATATTGCATAGAAACGATCAATGCTTCACCCGCAACGGACGGAGTCTGCCCGGATCGATAGGGGAGAAAGATCCGTCTTCATTCTTAAGGGAGAACATTGTATGATAAAATCATGCCCGATAATATGACGAAAGGCTTCAATGAGATGATCAGTCCTGAATATCATGACGAGGAAATACCTTCCACTATTCTCGTGGTGGATGACAGCCGCGTTGTACGAACCTACCTCCAGTCGCACCTTCAGAAAGAGGGTTATGTTGTAAGTCTTGCAAAGGACGGGAAAGAAGCGCTGTCCATGCTTTCGGAAGACATAGGCATTGTTCTTCTGGATCTCTGGATGCCTGAAATGGACGGCATGGCCTGTCTCCGCCATATTCGGGAGAATTACCCCGACATACCTGTCATCATGATTACAGTCAGCCATGAGATCTCTAATGCAGTAGATGCCATGAAATATGGCGCCTTTGACTATGTAACAAAACCGTTCAATCCCAACGAGATACTTGCACTGGTCCAGCAGGCCCTTAAAACAAGGGCTCAGGCACAGAGGCTGCGCAGGGTCGAAGCGGAACTGGCCAGAGCACGTGATCACGAGATTTCTATTGCCACGCGAATACAGCAGACCCTGCTGCTGGGAGGTCAGCCCGAAGAATTGAAGGGGATAAAGGTCGGAGACCTCACCATTGCCTCGAAGAGAATCGACGGCGACTTCTATGATTTCTTCATGGTTCAGGATCACTGCATGGATCTTATTGTGGGCGATGTCATGGGAAAAGGGATCCCGGCCGCCCTTCTCGGTGCAGCAGCAAAACATCACTTCATGAGCGTCCTGTATAAGCTGACCCGTATCTCCGGCAACACCTCTCTTCCCAGACCTGAAGAAATCGTCTTGACTGTTCATGACGAGATGATCGGTGATATGAGAGAACTCGAGACCTTTTTCACGCTTTGCTATGCACGCTTTGACCTGTACAGAAAGATCCTGAGCTATGTGGATTGCGGACACATGCGCACCATTCACTTTCACAGCGCCACAAACAAGTGCTCACTGCTCCAGGGGGTTAACATGCCCCTTGGATTCCCGGGACAGGACGATTTCAAAGAGATTCTCATACCCTTTGAGAACGGCGACCATTTTTTCTTTTATTCTGACGGCCTTACCGAGGCAAAAGACACAAAAGACGAATTCTTCGGAGAAGAGCGCCTCCTGGAATTTATCCAGAATAATGCTCATCTTGAACCACAGGAACTGTGCGATATCACATGGAAAAAGATCGTTGATTTTTCCCAGTCGGAAACATTCTCGGACGATTTCACCTGTGTAGCCGTCAAGATCGATCTCCCCGAGACAGAGGAAAAGGCAGAAAAGAGCTGGAAACTGGAAACCGTTAACGATCTGAAAGAACTGAGCAGGGTAAGGGTTTTCATCCAGGAGCTTTGCGAAAGCCTGGGGCAGAACGCCATGGATGAGGAACGGATAAAGATGGTTCAAATCGTTGCAACAGAGATAACGACGAATATCATCAAGCATGCATATAAGGGAAAGAAAGATAAGAAGATCCTGATAGAGGCCATGGCATCGGATGAGGAGATCGTTCTCTACTTTTATGACTGGGGAATCAAATTTGATTTTTCCACAGTGCCTCAGCCGGTATTCGACGGTTCGAAAGAAGACGGGTTCGGACTGCACATTATTGCACATACTGCTGACTATGTACGTTATTCCAGGGACAATACCGGGAAAAACTGTGCCTGTGTAACATTCTTCCTACAAAGGAGAGCCTAGGGATGAAATTCAACACGGAAGACATCGACGGCATTTTCATCATTTCGGATTTACCTAAAATACTGGATGCAAGCAATGCTATTGAGTTCAAGACAGACATTGCCAAAATACTCGAAAACAGGCCCAAGGTGGTCATTGACATGAGCACTGTTGCGTTTATCGACAGTGCGGGTTGCGGTGCAATGATAGCAACACTGAGAATGCTCAAAGGTATGGGCGGGGCATTGAAGATCTTTGCAGTACAGAAACAGGTGCGCAGTGTATTCGAACTGGTGAGAATGCACAAGATTATCGATATATTGAACACCAGGGAAGAAGCGGTCGATTCCTTCTAACCCGACATGGCCCTCCGGCCAGACCCGAAGCTGAAGATCCTGGAGTGATGGATTAAACGATTAAAAAGATTGGAGTAATGGAGTACTGGAGTATTATTGGGTCAACACCGGAACAGGCACTTAAAACTTAACACCTAAAACCTAATACCCTATACCTTATACCTTAAACCCTGTACCTTTCCTTAAGCCCAGTGCATATTTTCACATTATACTGACGACATGAAACGCCACACCACAGATCACAGGATAGACCTCGTAGAAGAACTCTACGAGAGATACGGAAAGAATCCGGGTATCCGTAAATTCTCAAACAATTTCCGTTTCTGGCGCAAACGGACAGCATGGATGTTTGTGGTAGGCGGAGCAACTCTTATCAAAAGGCTCTTCGATATCATCGCATCACTGTGGCTGATGACAGCTCTCATCCCATTACTCGCCACTGTTGCAGCAGCTATAAAACTCACCGATAACGGACCTGTGCTTTTCTGGCAGACACGCGTAGGCAAGTGGGGAAAAGAGTTCAGGTTTCCCAAGTTCAGATCGATGCGTGTGGATGCAGACAAGGAAAAGGACATGCTCTTGAATCAGAGCCACCATAAAGACAGCATTACATTCAAGATGAAGGATGATCCCAGAATCACCCTGATAGGGCGCATCATCAGAAAGTTCAGCATAGACGAACTTCCGCAGCTCTATAATGTCCTCAGAGGGGAAATGTCCCTGGTGGGACCCAG
>JAFGTK010000269.1 GCA_016934135.1 Deltaproteobacteria bacterium
CCTTTGACATCCGCTTAAGGTTCCCCATGATAACTGACCGTACTGCATCCAGCAGTACATCTCTGTCATTTTCCGAGAATGCGGATGTGTCTATAGGATCTCCCACTATAATTCTTACTACACCGGATTTTATGTGCATGGCATTTTTTGGCAGAAGCTTGTAGCTGCCGACAACCGTGACAGGAACAATGGGCAGCCTTGCCTTCAGTGCCAGCATGACACCGCCCTTCTTGAATTTCTGAAGCCTGCCGTCGAGACTTCTGGTGCCCTCGGCAAAAAAACACGCGCTGATGCCGTTTTTCAGTTCGCTGACGGCCTTGTTTATTGTTTCGCGCGCGTGGCAGCTGTCGCTGCGGTCAATAAGGATCATCCTTGCCATTTTAATTGCCCATCCGAACACCGGGATCTTTGCAAGGGATTTTTTCCCCACGAACCTGAGCTGGTTATGCAATGCCAAGGCAATTGCAGGCGGATCGAGGTTGCTCGAATGGTTTGCAATGAACACATACGATCTGGTTCTGACAATCTTTTCAAATCCCTCGATCTGGATCCTTACCCGGTTTGTCTTTATGATAAGCCAGGCCCATGCAAGTCCGAGCCGATAGGGAATGCAGCCTGTCCTGCTGAAAACTGCTGTAATAATAACCGGTATCCCCAGAATCATGGTGTAAATAATGGTTGTAAGGATGGTCCAGACAGACATGATCATTTCTATTATCATGGGTTTCCTATATAATACAGACGGCCTCATACCACAATAATGAAAAGGGGGCCGCCTGGTGATGTATAATGAGGATACTCTTTACCTGTGACCTGCATGGCAGGACAAACCTTTATGATATGCTGATGAATTTCGCCATAGAGCAGGACTGCGAATGTATCATCATCGGCGGGGATCTTTTCCCTACAAGGATTTCCGCTCCTCTCAAGCTGCTTTCGGGCAATGCCGACTTCAACGAAAGCCTCCACGTGCAGCTGGATTTCATCGACACCTTCCTGGTTCCCGTATTTGATGCGTTTATGAAAGAACACAGCCATATACATATACTGTACGTGCCCGGCAACCATGACTGGAAGATATCAATAGATCACTTCCGGCAATGCCTGCCCCAGGCAATTTGTATGCATAATGTCATACAGCGTATAAACGGCGTCTCATTTATGGGGTATGGCTGCGTAACCGACTCACCGTTCTGGGTCAAGGATTATGTACGCAGGGACACGCTGAAAAGTCATCACACTGCAAGCAGATTTCCTCTGATAAGTACCCCTGATGGTATCTGCGTGAGCGAGAACAACGCATATGCATATGAAAACCCGAGTATTGAAGAAGAGCTTTCACCCGTTTCTCTTGCAGACCATCATGATGCCGTATGCATCTTTCACTGCCCGCCCTATGATACCGGACTCGATACACTGCATGACGGCAAACCCATCGGTTCCCTCTCCATCAGGCGGTATATAGAAAAGCATAAGCCCCTGGTCAGCCTGCATGGCCATATCCATGAATCGCCCTACATGTCCGGAAGGTATTATGCAACAGTAGGTGAAACCCTGTCCATCAACCCCGGCTATAATTCAAAAGATCTGCATGCAGTATGTTTTGATACCTCTGATCCTCGTTCCACCCTCTTCCACCGGGTCTTCGGGAAAAGATCTCCGGAACAAAGCGGCTTGAACAACGCTGTCGAGAGATCTGCGCGAAAGATCAAGGCCTATTTTATGAAGACTGTGCTGATGAAATAGCCTGCTCCACTTTTTTTATTAAAAAAGATTCTAAAGTCTGAGTAAGCATTCTGACGAATATACCTTAAAGATGAAATCGAAAACAAACCCGTTCAGAAATTGTGCATGTGTATTCCTCATAATGGTCCTGTCACCTGCCTGTTATGCGGCACAACTCGGAAACACCTTGAATGCGCTTTCCGGCATGCTGAAGATCGATGTCTTTATGGAAGAAGGTATAGAGACTACCGAAGTTGTCGGTATGCCGAAAACCATAAATAACATTCCATCTGAAGAACTGGTCAAGCGCTGTCTGAACGGAGTGAGTTACGGGACACTTTATGAAGGGGATCGGATCGCAAAGCTCTGGGTATACAAGAGCGGAAAATGTGCATTCGTTAGGATATCCTCCTATGATACAGACTATAATCCTGTCCCGGCAGACGGTTATCCGGAGACCACAGCAGATACCCGTTACGGGACAACAAAAAGCCCGCTCAGGGCACCTCCGGAAATGTTCGACAGAAAGACAAGGACAACAAAATCGGGGTATTCCTATAAAGAGAACTCATTCGGGTACAGACAGCCTGTTTTCAATACTCATTCTATCAAGAACAGTTTCAGCAAGATAAAAAACCGGCCTGCATTGAACCTTGCGGGTGCAAGCAGCAATTCCGGCGCATCTGATTACCTGGCACGAAAACAGATGGCCCTTGAGGAAGAGCGAAATTCCCGGTCGGCCATGATGAATCATCTCAAGTCACAGTCAATAAAAGCTAAAAACGAATAACAAAGAGGGGGTATAGCAATGGAAAGGCACAGGTTTATCAATCTCTGGTCACGGGTATTTGCCCTGGCCCTGGTGTTTGCGCTGATCGGCGGCACAGTTTCCTTTGCCGACGTAACCGATGTCAAGGTGATGATGGGAGGGGCTGAGTACACAAGTTTCCCTGTTACACTCACACCGGACAATGACGGTACAGACGATTTTCTGAACTTTGTATTTACCGGGTCAGATAATGATTACAAACTCGTTGTTGACACAACAGGAGATGCAACGGCCCAGCCGATCGAAGACTGGGGCAATACAGCAGGCAAGGACTGGACGTGGCAGGGATATGGCCCTGCCGATCAGCCCATGAATATCTGGTGGGAAGGAAGAGATCAATCATGGATAGCGGTGCCCAACGGCACATATCAGGTCTGGATCATTGAAAACCAGGGTACCTGGGAAAGCCCTGTCTGGGTGGAGGTTGACAGCTCCATAACTGTTACGGTTTCCACCAAGTACATAACAGGAACAGTCACAGACGGTACAGACCCCATTGAAGGCGTACGTGTCAATGCAGGCGGGCCTGACGGATGGGGAGAGGCCTTTACCGATGCAAACGGGGATTTCACGATCTCAGGCCTGAAGACCGGTACATATTTCATGAATGCGGAAAAGGACGGCTACTTCTATTCATGCAACGAACCCGGATGCAATGATGTGGATCTTCCGGCCGACCCCGGCTATGCCACCTATGACGTTACCATGCAGGAGGCTGTGACCGTTGAACTCAATGTAGCCCTTCCTGCTGCATTTGCCGCAAACAATCCCGGGGACAACCTCTGGCTCAATGCAAATGCCAACAACACCCAGGGATGCGGATGGGCACACGGAAACGGAGAGATTGCAGACGGCGACAGCACAGGCGCCATCATCCTGAACATGGAGAGCCTGGAAGCTGATAATACATGGCGTGTGAGAGTGACAGGAGAATACTGTTACTGGGAATGCGGGGAAGAGGAAGGATCTCCCTGCACGGAATACCGCAGCTCTTATGCAGGAAATGTCACCTTTACCCTTGACGATGTCGATGCAAATGATGACGGCACACCCGATACCGCCCTTGATGTAACCCTTACCAAGGCTCTGTCGGTGTCCGGCTCGGTAACTCTTCCCGCACCGTCAGAGGTGGACTGGATGAATATCAATGTCCGGCTCCAGGACGTTGATGACCCCTCGAAAGAGGCATGGGGATGGGGAAATGTGGAAAACGGTGAAAGCACCGGAACATTCTATGTCCCTGCTGTAACAGCAGGCACCTATACCTGCTATATTCAGACAGAGGGTTACCGCACCTCGACGGTTGAGGATGTCGTGGTGAGCACCGAGGATGTGATTCTGGATTCTGTTGCCCTGGATGCAGGCCTTACCATCTCCGGCACCTTGTACATCGGCGGCGGTGCTGACGGCGAGATGAATATCTGGCTCGATGCATGGTCCCCGTCCGACTTCAACTGGCATGGAAAGAACATAACGGTTGATGATAGTGCCACAAGCGTTCCATTTACCATTACCGGCCTTGAAGATCTCAATTATGAGATCAGCTGCTGGCAGTGGGGATATGAATTCACCATAGACGGCATTGGAGAAGACGGATACAAACCATGGGAGAGAAGGATCGCTGCAGACACAACAGGCGTGAACCTCTATCTTACACCTTATTCGGGTTCGATCACCGGGACGGTTACATGGCCGGACGGGGTGGATTTCAATAAAGTATTCATAGCCGTCAACTATCTCTGGGGCGGTGACGGCGGCCTTATAATGCCGGTCAGTCCTGCAGCTGACGGGTCATATACCATTGAAGGCCTGAGCACCGGAGAGTACCTTGTGCTGATAAATGAAGTAAATCTGGTTGGTGATATGCCAATGCCCACCGGAAATGTAGCGCTTTCATCACAGGTTGTCTTTGTTGCAAATTCACAGGCTACAACCCTGAATATCGATTTGGAAGAACCGTTCACCGTAACAGGCACGGTCGTCGATGACGAGGCGATCCTTGCAGGCTCCGAGGTGGTTGCCGTTGCAGTGCCGATACAGCTGGCAATGGGAGGCGCCAATATCGATGAAAGAAGCATGATAATGGCACCTGTGGTTGACAATGCCTTTGAGCTGAAAGTAGGGTCAGGCACCTATACGATTACCCTGGAATCGGAAGACATTGCATTTGCCTGTGAACAGAAGACCAAGGTGGTAACCGGTGACACAACGGTATCGCTTGAAGTGGCAGAAGGTTATACAGCCAATGTAAGCATATACTTCCCGGCTGCCCTGCAGCTTGCAGATTGCGGGGGTATGCCATGCACCAAGTGGCTTGGCGGTATCGAACTGTTCCAGGGCAAACAGCCCGTGGGCGACTGGCAGGGAGTGGTTGTAGGTACAAGCGAATGGGATGATTCCGACATAGAGTTGGCAGCAGGTGTCAGTCTTGCCACCATGCAGTTCGAGAACCTTCTGGATGGCCAGTATACCGCACGGTTCTTCTCGGAAGAATATATCCAGGGCAGTGTAACATTTATTGTGGACGGCTCTGATGTGAATGCTACCATGACGCTCACAACCGGGGCGACCATCAAAGGAAAGGTCGTAGATGCAGCATCAGGATCTATCATCTCTTCCAATATTATCGTTACGGCAGAATCCATACCATGGATCGACGGCGGATATAAATCTACTCAGTGGAACCCGGATGGTGCATTCGACGATAACGGCCTGTTCTACCTGAAGAACATGCCTGCTGGAACCTATCTGCTCAGTGTGGAATACGAGGCAAGTTCATCTTCAACCCTGAACTATGCCGCTGCATCCAAGTACGGCATTGTAATTACCGGGTCAAGCACGTTTGATATCGGAACCATTAAATTGAAACAGGGTACCACAATATCAGGCATGGTCACCGATATAAACGGGGACCCTCTTGCAAATATCCCGGTAGAGGCAGAGGCCATGGACTCCAAGTATGGCTCGATCCTGCTGGAGTCAAAGACAGGTACTGACGGGTATTACACTATTACCGGCGTTGACCCGGATATTCCCTACTACGAGGTGGATGCAGGTATCAGGCCTGATCCCTGGGAGGCCATGATGATGCCTCATTGCGGTTATGGCGAAGAGGTGAGGCTCAATGTGGCACCGGGAGCAGATGATGTCGATTTCGAACTGAGAGCGACAACCGCGACACTGACCGGAACAATAACCGTTCCCGAAGGTTCTGTGCTTGCACCTCCTATGGGTGGTGAAGAAATGTCGATGCCTGTTGCCTTCATTATCCTCCAGAGAAAAGGGCTCCCCTGCGACGACCCCATGGACGGCATAGAAGCCATGAGCAATCCTCAGGGCGAGGATGGAAGCGGAGATCCTCTAACCTCTGTAACCTACAGCGTTAACAATCTCGTGCCTGCAACATACAGGATGATGGTAATGTCCAATGGCCTGTGCACATATCTGAACGAGTCATTGACCATAGCCGCGGGTACAAACGAACTCGATGTGACGCTTGTTGAAGGCGCTACTGTAAGCGGCACTGTCACAAAACCGGGAGGAGAAACAAATCCAACGACCAGCGAGCTTGAAATGCCGGTTGCCATGAGTGCGAACCAGGAACTTGTATTCGGCTCTTTCACCTATGACCCATCAACAGGCGAGATAAGCGCATATGAGATCAACGGGATCAAACCGGGCATTGTTTACTATGTCGCACTGGTAAGTCCTGGTGAAGACGGGCCCGGCAAGATCTATGTACAGGACAGCACTATAACTGCAGCTGATGCATCAGACAGCCTTACCCTGAATGCCGTTATGGAAGAAGGTGCACCAACCTTTATGCTCAAGGCATTAAAGAGTGGAAGCAGTGTTCGCCTGGAGATCTTCAGTACCTCTCACCTCAAGGACGAAACCGCTGCAGAGATCATCTCTGCGCCCGAAGCACTGGGTACGATAAGCAACCTGCTGCTGAGCCCGGACAAGATGATGATATCCTTCACCTATACACCGGCAGAGGGGGAAACAGCCCTTGCATTCACCATATCCGCACACTATGGCGCAGACAACACCCTTGTGGAGCAGAACTTCTCGCTGAATCTCTCGGCAAACAGTGCAAACCAGGGTCTGGTAAATTCCATTATGGGCGGTACCGTGAACCTTGACGGCGGCGATGCATCGGGCATCAGCATGCCTGCAGGATCTATCGATGACGATGGTGGAGACGGCACCCTGGTACAGGTAACCAAGGCAGACCTGGATGCCGGCGCGGAAAGCGAGGCTATCGCTGCTGAAGAGGCTGACGGTACCATTGTCATCTGTCCTGAGGCAACAGATGATCTTCCGTCATGGGCCACTGCCGTGTCCCTGCAGTATGACTTTGACCTGAACGGCGACAGCGTTGCCGAGGGCCAGAGTGTAACCGTAACCCTGCAATATGACGAGGGTGCGGATACAGATGAACTCAATGTACTGCACTATGTTGACAGCGAATGGGTGGTCGAGGAAACCAACAAGACCATTGACACGGTCAACAGGACCATCAGTGTGGATGTAACCTCGGTGTCTCCGTTTATTGCTGCCGAGGGAACAGACTCGGAAGATACACCGGACACCGATAATACCCTGGCTCTACTTGCCATGGGCGGCAGTGACGGGGGCGGATGTTTCGTGGATACCGCTCGAAGCTCCGACAACATACCTCTTGTTTTCCTTGTCTTCCTGGCTGTCATTGGTTTCATGAAGCCGTTAACAAGGCTGATCAACAGGAAACATCAATAATATCTGAAACCACAGGGGGCCTTGTTACTTAAGGCCCCCTCTTCTTTTGTTACAAATCTCTTCATCTCCTTGACAATCGTGAATAACGGGTTATTTGAATAATAATATTGTTTCAATGCATCAGGCACCTGGAACACACATACTTACTTGATATGAAATGCGTTTTTACGGAGGAACCCCATTGTACGGCAAGGATGAAAAACTCTCTGGAAGGTCTTGTGCATTTCTTCCTCAAAAGGCAATGTCGTGATCGTGGTGATAAATAACGGCCATGA
>JAFGTK010000270.1 GCA_016934135.1 Deltaproteobacteria bacterium
GGCATACCCGAGCGAACGGGGTGTACACTACAATTATGCAGTAAGCCTTATCGGGGCCAGACAGCATACCCTGGCGGAAAACCATCTGCTAATGGAGCTTAACATATCCGGCGAGCGCTATGAGCTCTTAAAAACCCTCGGCGAGCTTTACTATACGAGCAGTAATCCTATCAAGGCCGTTGCCTGCCTGAAAAAGGCCCTTAAACATTGCGTCGATGAAAAGGAATCTTCTATTATTGAAAAAAAGATTGCTACTGCCTCAGATTCACGGCTCTATTCAAACATGCTCAAGGCCGATACCCTCTTTGCGCAGGCAGCACATCATCTTGACAACGACCAGTGGAAGGAGTCGCGCACACTCTTTGAACAGGCCCTTCACTACGACAGGGACAATCCCCTTATCTATAATAACCTGGGGGTAATCTCTCTCAATCATGAAAAGGCATATATGAGGGCGAAAGACTATTTTGAAAAGGCCCTTGTTCTGAGCGACCTGCCTATTATAAAAAGGAATCTTGCCAAGGCCGAATTCTTCATCCACAAAGAGGCCCGAGCCGGTCGCAAGGCATACAATACTTCTGTAAAGGAGAAGGCATGAACCCGAAAGAAGATATCATGGCGATCTTTCTCAAGGCAATCGAGAGGGTCGATCCGTACAAAATGATCACACAGAATATGTCTCTTCAGGGAGATACGCTTTTCATCCGTTACAACGGCAAGCCAATCGAGGAAGACCTGAACCGTTACAACAGGATAGTTGTCCTCGGTATCGGCAAGGCGTCTTCAAAGATGGGGAAGGCCATTGAAGATATACTCGGAAAGAGAATAACCACAGGCAAGGTAGTGACAAAGTACGGTCATGGGGAAAAGCTCGGGATCATATCCGTCATTGAGGCAGCTCATCCCATCCCTGACGAAAACTCTCTCATGGGTGCGGGAGAACTCTTTAAACTCGCTCATGAGGCCGATGAACATACACTCATCATCAATCTTGTCTCAGGAGGCGGATCAGCCCTGTTCAGCCTGCCGGCCGAAGGCGTATCCCTTGAAGACAAGCAGAAAATGACCAGGATACTCCTCGAAAGCGGGGCGGACATAAAAGAGATAAACTGCATCCGCAAGCATATCTCCCTTGTCAAGGGGGGGCATTTTGCACGCATATCGTATCCGGCAAGGATGATCAACATCATCCTGTCGGATGTCATAGGAGACAGGCTCGACACCATTGCATCGGGCATCACAGTAGCCGATGACACCACGTTTGCCCAGGCGCAGGGCATCATTGAAAAGTACCACATTAACGACATTATACCTGCATCCATAACTGCCCTGATCCAGGCCGGCCTTGCCGGAAAGGTGCCGGATACCCCAAAACCGGGCGATAAGGCCTTCGCGAATATTTCGAACATTCTCCTGGGAAACAACGCCGCCGCGTGCAGGGCTGCCAGGGATTATGGGGCAACGCTCGGATACAAAGCCTGTTTTCTCACCTCCTCACTCTCCGGTGAGGCCAGTCAGATTGCAAGATTCTTCACTGCAATGGCAAAAGATATCGATCAAAAGACATCCGATCTTGCAAGGCCCGCACTGATTGTTGCAGGAGGCGAAACCACTGTCACGATCAGAGGAAACGGCAAGGGAGGAAGAAACCAGGAGATGGCCCTTGCCTTTCTTATTGACCTGCTCGAGAGCTATCAGGATTTCTCCGGCATCCATTTCCTTTCAGGCGGAACTGACGGCAATGACGGGCCTACGGATGCTGCAGGCGCTGTAGTGTCTTTTGATATGAAAAATGCAGTCGCAAAAACAGGGCTCAAGCCTCTGGAATATCTTGACAACAACGACTCGTACCATTTCTTCGAGAAGCTAGGCGGCCTTATTATGACCGGACCCACAAATACCAATGTATGCGATATCCAGCTGCTTATAGTGGAGTGAGGGCTATACAGGGTACAGATACCAGGTCATAACTCCGCCCTGGTATGCCGGGTTTAATTTGGTGTTGTTCAAGATGCCGTAATTGTATAAGATAACAGGATAACGGGGAATTAGATATCGCATCTTTGGATGGTGCAGCCACTTTTTCGGATACATTCGAGTTATGATGGAGATTATTTAGACAATACAGGAGGAGAAAAACCATGACTGAAGAAAGCAAAAAGAAGCAGCACAAGGAAGAGAAGCCTCTGGAAAAGATGACGGTCAAGGACCTTAAAGAGATTGCCCTCGAGATCCCTCACGATCATACAACTGTTGCTGTGAGCGACATGAAAAAGGATGAACTCGTTGCTTTCATAAAACGCTCCAGAGGGATAGTGGATGAAGAACCTGTTAAAAAAAAGAAAAAGGCCCATGTAAAGGTTGCACTTACGAAACCCGAGATAAAGGCAAAGATCAAAAAGCTCCGTCAGGAAAAAAAGTCTGCTCAGACAGCAGATGAAAAGAAAAAAGCCAAAGCCCTCAGGCACCGCATCAGCAGACTCAAGAAGCAGAGCCGGAAGATCGCCTGAGAATCATAACCGTAGGTGTGCCTGCGATACCCTGACAGGATTAATAAAAGTGTCCGGCTGTTGCAGGCACATCCCTTAAGTTTCATTCATGCATTCAGGCATCGGATATCAGGAAACACTTTCCATTATCGATCATATGCAAAGAAGAAGATATTCACACCTGTTCTGCAATAGAATAAGTTATTGACGAGTTGCAAAACGTCTTCAGGCGGTCTTTTCAATGAATCCTTTCTTTTGAGTGCCCAAACGTTTCAACGTAGATATATCTTCAGCTGCAAGAACCTTCTCGACATCCAGAAGAATTATAAATTTATTGTCTTTTATCCCCATGCCATGAATAAAGTCTGTCTGAATCCCTGTTGAAAAATTGGGTCTGGGTTTTATGGCATCGTTTTGCAGGGTGATTACATCACTTACACTGTCAACTACAACGCTCATGGTCTGGCCGGCTATTTCCAGAACTATGATAACCGTGAGCTGATCATAGGCCTTGGGCTCCATATTGAACCGTTCTCTCAAGTCGATAACCGGTATCACCTCTCCCCTCAAGTTCAGGACGCCCTTGATGAATCCCGGCAGATTGGGGATCGTGGTCAGCTGCTGATATGCGATGATCTCATTGAGCTTCAGTATCGAGATACCATATGTCTGCTCCCCGAGAGCAAAGGTTACGAACTGGGAGGATATCCCGTTGCCGCTTCCCGTGTCATGCATGTAAGCCATACTTATTACTCCTTGTCTCAATCACGTTCCCTTGTCCAGGGATCAAACGTTCATTTACTTAAACCTTCATATGGTATCACTATCCCTTAACTCATCGGATACTTACGGTTGTTCCTTAACAGGCCAAATCAGCACATTTTTCCGTTGACATTCGTTCTATTTAGTATAGTACTATATAGTACTTTATTATTGACGGTGCTGACGGGCTTGCCGAATACCCTTGCCAGGCAGTTTTCCGATACGGGTGAGCATATGAAAACTCAGAGACAGGGCGCTTTTCTCATTTCAAAGATGCATCAGGTGGCAGGCCGTATATTTGCCAGAAAACTCAGAGAGTATCGAATTGAGAACTTCAGCCCGGCCCAGGGCAGGATCATGTTTGCACTCTGGCGCCAGGACAATGTTTCCATCCAGGAACTCTCCCTGGCAACCCAGCTGAAAAAATCTACACTCACGAGCATGCTGGACAGGCTCGAGGAGGCAGGCCACATCAAACGGGTGCCTTCACAGACTGACAGACGCAAGATCATGATTGTCCTTACGGAAAAGGACAGGGAACTGCAGGGGGTGTATGCAGATGTGTCCCGCGATGTCACCGACCTCTTTTACCAGGGATTTTCCCCGCAGGAGATTGACCGGTTCGAAGATTTCTTATTGAGGATATTCAACAACATCAGTGAAACAGAAAAGAATATGAACCGTATGGAAACATAATACTTAAAAAGCGAGATACCCATGCTCAAAGTAAAACAATCCGGAGTGGTAGGCATATACTGCATGGGCAGGAGCATCGGCGCTTTTGTCCCGTATACCGTGCACGCATTCCTTGCAGGCGATACCCTGATCGATACCGGGACCATCTATGCCCAGAGAGAACTGGCCCGGGCACTGGAAGGAAAGCGCATAACCACTGTCCTGAATACACATCATCATGAGGACCACATCGGCAACAACCATTTTCTTCAACGGAGATTCAATGCACAGGTCTATGCCCCTCACGATGCCCTGGGCTATCTTGAGCACCCTCATAAAATCGGCCTGCGGTTTTATCAGCGGTTTGTCTGGAACTGGCCCGAACCTTCGCACGGGATACCCATGGGCGAGCGTATTACCTGCCCCGGCTATACTTTCGAAGCGATTCCCACACCCGGGCACTGTCCGGATCATGTCTGCCTGTATGAACCTGATCGAAAATGGCTCTTTACCGGAGACATCTACTGCGGCAGGGCTGTGAGATATCTGCGGGCTGATGAAGATTTCCACACAACCCTGTCCTCTCTGAAAAAGATAGCGTCCCTGGACATCGACACTGTTTTCTGCTGTCTCAAAGGAGCCGTGCCTGACGGTAAGGGAGCACTTCTGGAAAAAATCGGGTATATGGAAGGACTCAAGGCAAAGGTGATCGAGCTTCACAATCAGGGAGCATCACCGGTAAAGATCAGACAAAGACTGCTGGGAAAAGAAGATGCCATGTTTTACCTGAGCAATGCCCACTTTTCAAAACAGCATGTCGTGGACAGCATACTGTCAGAAAAGACAGGCACTGGGCATTAGGCGCCAGGCATTAGGAAAAAATGTGGGAGCGGCTTCAGCCGCGATTTTTCAAACAACCGGGAGAAACGGAATCGCGGCTGAAGCCGCTCCCACAGAGTTTATTACTTCATTAACGCAAAATGTTGATTTATATTAAGCCTGCCGCTTGCGTTCGGTAAGTACAATGATATCGCGCAGCGACTTATCGTTCTTTGCAGCCATCCACTGCTTTTCAAAATCCGTATGCTGAAAAATCTGTGCTATGGCGGCAAGAGACTGGAGGTGATAAGGCCTTGTATCTCTAGTTCCTATAAGCACGAAAACCGCATGGATACGGGGAAACTCATCGGAAAAGGCAATGCCTTCGGTACTCCTTGCTATAAGGATGTCAAAGGTGTTCCTTCCTTTGATAATCACATGCGGTATGGCAAGAAACGGGCTCAAAGCTGTCGAACTCTCCTGTTCGCGCTCCAGCAGCATCTTTTTTAATTTTCCCTGCCGTATAGCCAGCTTATCTGCAAGAGATGCAGCGACGATATCGAAGAATTCTTCTTTTCCCATTGGCCTGTCTATATCCATCAGCATGCACTCTTCAATAAGATGATCGAAGCGGTCTTTAGCGATATTGTCCCGCTCATGGATTATCTGTTTCAGTTCGGTCTCCAGCACATGATCGGTATAATCCCGTTCGCTAAGACGCTCGATAAGGTGCAGAAGGGCAAATTCCCTGTTCAGCCCTATCCCGCCGTAATACCATTGCAGGAAGCCCCCCAGCAGAATTATGGTCATGGCAATAATTACACTCATAATACCGATCTGAAACAGCAGTACTGCGAAACCGAAAACACCGAGGATCTGAACCCAGGGATACAGCGGTGATCTGAAATGTGGCCGGTAATTCTGCAGCCGGCTTTCGCGCATGATTATGATGGATATGCATGAAAATGCATAGGTGAGGATAAGAACACTCGATGCCGCCTTGATAATGAATTCCAGGTGGAGAAACAAGGCAGAGACAATGAGCGCTCCTGTCATGACAATGGATACATGGGGAGTATTGAACCGGGCATTTATCCGTGAAAACATCTCCGGCAGCAGCCCGTCGCGGCTCAGTGCCAGGGGATACCTCGACGCCGCCATAATCCCGGCATTCGCTGCCGTAAGGATCGACAGGACGGCAACAACCAGGAACACGGTTCCACCAGTGCTCCCCAGAAATGCCTTTGCACCCTGGGATATGGGGGTTACCGAACCGGCCAGATCTGACGGCGGGAGAACCCCGATCGTGATGAAGATCACGCATACATAGCTCAGAATGACCATCCCAAGAGAGATTATCATGCCCTTTGGAATAACCCTGCCGGGGTCCTTTACCTCTTCTGCAATGCTGGCGATCTTGAGCAGACCTCCGAAAGAAACGAACAGAAAACCTGCCCCGGAAACAATGCCGTGCAGACCGCCAGGGGCAAAGGGAGTAAAATTTGGGATCGTTACCTTAGGCAGGCCTTTCAGGACATACACCACAAGGGTTGCGATTATGATGAAAACGAATACAGACTGTATCCATCCCGCCTCTTTTATCCCGAAGAGATTGATTGCAAGGAACACCATGCACAGCACTAAGGCAGTAATGTGCATTTCAATGCTGAAAAAAACGGCTGCAAAGATCGTGACGGCAAGCAGCTCCATTGCGCTCTTCAAACACAGTGAAAGCCAGGTGATCAGACCGTATACCGTCCCTACCGA
>JAFGTK010000271.1 GCA_016934135.1 Deltaproteobacteria bacterium
ATCTATAGCATGGGAAGGTAGCGATTGATCTCGAATTTGCTCACATGGATCCGGAACTGGTCCCACTCCTTCTTCTTGTTCTCGATGAACTTGTTGAAGATGTGATCCCCGAGGGTCTCTCTGACCAGCTCGCTTTTGGACACCTCCTGGATTGCCTCGAAGAGATTGCCGGGGAGCGATGTAATGCCGGCCCTCTCCCTGGCCTTTTCATCCATCTCGAAGATATCCTCTTCAATAGGGTCCGGAAGGGGATATTCCTTTTCTATGCCCCTCAGACCTGCAGCAATCTGGACGGCAAAGGCCAGGTAAGGATTACAGGCCGGATCGGGTGCACGGAATTCCATCCTTGTTGCATTGGCCTTTCCCGGTTTGTACATGGGCACCCGTACCATGGTCGATCTGTTGCGGCGTGCCCATGAAACATACACAGGCGCCTCGTAACCTGGAACAAGCCTTTTGTAGGAGTTCACCCACTGATTCGTGACAGCCGTTATCTCCCTTGCATGTGCGAGAATCCCAGCTACATAGTGTTTTCCTGTCTTGGAAAGGTGGTACTTATCCGATGGATCGAAAAAGGCATTTTCCTGCCCCTTGAACAATGACTGATGCACATGCATTCCACTGCCGTTTTCACCTCCCAGGGGCTTGGGCATGAATGTGGCATATACCCCAGCCTGGCGGGCAATCTCCTTAACGGTTGTACGATAGGTCATGACCGTATCCGCCATGATAAGCGCCTCTTCGTATTTGAGCGCGATTTCGTGCTGGGAAGGCGCAACCTCGTGGTGGCTGTACTCGACCGGAATGCCCATATCCTGCAGCGCAAATATGGTATTTCTCCTGATATCGGTTGCCCTGTCAACCGGAAGCCCGTCATAGTACCCGGCCTTGTCGAGGATATCCGGGGATTCATCGTTTGCAAAATAAAAATATTCTAGTTCCGGGCCCAGATAGCAGGTATATCCCTGATCTGACGCCTTTTTGAGAACACGCTTGAGTGCATGGCGCGTCGACCCTTCATACGGGGTCCCGTCAGGATTCAATATGTCGCAGAACATTCTCGCTACAGGCAGATCTCTGGGTCTCCAGGGGATCAGCTGAAAGGTCTTGACATCGGGCATGGCTATCATATCGCTCTCTTCAATGCGCGCGAATCCCTCGATGGAGGAGCCGTCAAACCCCATCCCCTCATCCAGGGCTTCTTCCAGCACACCGGGGGTGACGCTGAAACTCTTCAGCCTGCCCAGCACATCGGGAAACCACAGTTGAATAAAGCTAACTCTGTATTCCTTTACTGCATCGATTACATCGGTTTTTGTTTTGCACGACAGCATGTCAGACACTCTCCTCTTAATCATGAACTTGATGAACTCACTGTCCATATTTCATTTTTTACGTATTTCCAATAATCATTATTATCTCCCATATCACAAATTTAGGACAAGAACACTCTTACTATTTATCCTGCCATGTATTAGAAACAGCATCCAAGGTAACGGTTGCATTTATGAAAATAATCCGTATGATGGGCTCATTTGAGATTATCACGGCAACTGGCCGATACGGACATACAGTAGCAGAAATACGGATTCGAGCAATACATCTGTGAATAACAGGAGGTTTTTTATGGGTTTCATCAGTGAAGATCTTTTCCATTTTCAGGCGACACTGGAGCAGACAGGTGTAAGCTTTCAGGAATTTATAAAGGATGAATATGTCAACAAGTGGATGAGTGATCATCTCTATTCAGCCATGGCCATACGTACCACCATGATAACTGCGATTCATGCGTTCCTTGCATCAGAAGGGCTGTTCAATATGGAAAAGGTGCAGATGAGCCCGGTTACAGATCCCCTGGCTCACGATGTTGAACATACACCTACAGTGCACTACAAGGGCATGCCCTACGTCACCACACACTCCATGATCTACAGCAAGTTCCTCGCATGCTTCAATCCGAAGATCAAGGGGGTCTACGTGGATTCCCCCAATATAAGGCTGGAGATTGAAAGCCCGCTGAGAACCCAGAGGGGTAAATATCTTATCGATTTTTCGCAGATAGACATCGAACTCAGACGTAATCGCAATATTGATTTTGAGATGTACAAGCATGAACCAGACAAGGTCAGGATTATCCTGAAGGAAGACCTTAACAGGGCCCTGGACTTTTTTGAACGTATGATTATCGCTGCCATGAGTGCTGTTGTCGAAAAGAACGAGGATGATCTGAGATATCTGGGGGTCGCCGTGGAAGTGCCTGCACAGCCCTTCCCCCGCGTTAAGCTCGATGATGCCATAAAAAGATACGGCAAGCGCTCAGCAGAAGCCAAGGCGGGAGAAGAGATACCTTCCCAGTTCTTCTGGATCCAGGGGCTCCTCAGAGAGAACTACGATCTTATCTATCCCTATATTCTGCCTGATGGGAGCAAGGTACCGCTCTCCTCTTTCTCCTCTGATATGATATATAATTATGACATCTGCGCAAAAGCGCTCATCAGAGAGTCAAATACGTGGATGCCTGCGCTCGAAATCCTCTCCGGCGCCATACGCGAGTGGCTCTATGAGCCGATTATCGAACGCCTTATCGATAACAGGATCATCAACGAAAGGCCTATCTTCGAAGACGGAAGCCTGGTCAACATCCAGGCACTGGAAGGATACGGGCCGTTCTTAAGTGCTGTTGCCATGAAGGATGAGACGGGCAGGCCTTATTTCCCGGAAACCTTCGGCGGAGGTATAGGCGTGGAAAGGACCCTGTATGCACTTCTGCGCGGGGTTAAGATCGAGAAAATCGACGATCTCACCTGTTTCGGCAAGAACCCGGATTCATACCCCATGTTTCTTTTTTAATCCGTCTTCGCATCCGCTACGCCGGACAAAGAAGCCTGGGGTTATACCATTGAATCGGGAAACAGATACCGGAACGATGAACTGATTGCAAGCACTGCAAGAAGTATGGACACTATCACCTGGTATCTTCGTGACGGGACATCATCAACCACGGCGACAAAACAGCCCCCTCCTGCGGAACTTTCATAAGTAAACGCATCGGGCAAGGCACCTTCCACGTCGCTGGCTGCCGAATATACCCTGAAACTGCCCAGCACAAGGGTGGAGAACGTCACCATTCCGTCATTTTCTTGAACATCCTCTACCCCAATCCACTTCTTTTGCACCTCATCGTAAACCTCAACCACAACGGAATAATCAGTGTCATAGGCGGCACTG
Organism: Deltaproteobacteria bacterium; assembly: GCA_016934135.1. Lineage (GTDB taxonomy): Bacteria > Desulfobacterota > Desulfomonilia > UBA1062 > UBA1062 > DSAD01. Next base: position 3,229 of record JAFGTK010000271.1, read on the forward strand.
ATCTGTGCAGGCGTCAACAGCACCAAGCCATAGGGTACGACATCAAACATCAATACATTTGTTTTATCAAAGGATTGAACAGCAGAGCCGCTCTGAACGATCCCTTCACATCCGATGCCGATAGGTATGCTTCCATTGAGGGCATCCTGAGGGATTATCAGGGAAATCCCGTCGGCAAGAACCTCAAAGGCAATATCCGATCCCGGTAAAAATTCGGCAGCATAACAAAGCTCATCCACAATCGAGACCCGAAGGACATCGATGAAGTTTCCCGAAGTGTCTGCTACCATATAGAGCAGACTCCCGGACTCGTATCCATAGATACTGTTGTCAACAATCTCAGGGGCGTTTTGAGTAAGGGCGACAAAGATATAGGACCCCACCGGATAAAGTTCGGAAAGATCAAGCACAGCATCGGTCTCAAGCAGAACATCCCTTATCACATAAGCATCCTGCGCCTGGGATGCAGCATCTTCCGGATCGACCGTTGAATCGTTGATCTGGACAAGAGATGTTGAATTCACGGAGATGTAATCATTCACTGTGGAAAAGTCATCAAGGTAAAAGCGCGGGGCATCAGGATCGTTGGAAACTGCTCCACTTACGATGTTGAAAAACCAGTTTATGACAACACCCAGGAAGGATGTCTGTTCCTGTGGAATCAGTACCGAAACCTCGTGCGAATAGATGCTCTCGTTCCCTGCAAAATCATAAGCGGTTACAGCAAAGAAATAAACGGTATCTTCTTCAACACCGTCAATATCGACACATACGGTATTACCTACATCCAACACATATTCATATGACCCTGAAAGATGGCCGTAGTATATGCGATACCCATCAAGATCCGTTTCTATATTGGCGTTCCAGCTGATCCTGAGAGATGAGGCAAAAAGGGTGACAGGTATTACCAGCAAACAGGATACTACTATCCATATTTTTGCCCCAGTAGAAATCCCCATTTCAATCCAATTGAACTTTCGTTCGTTTTCATTCTTTTAGCGTCAAGTTTCCATTCATGTCAAGTGGTATTGTGTTTTCTTAGTCTTTTTCTTCAGCATTGCATCAGCACTTCCCGGGAATCGACCAGTGCGGCATTCTGCCATTTTCTTACTGAATTGATCAGATATACATGCCTGCATCGGGAAAGGTCATCCAGGGATATGACTCGCTCGGAGATCGTTCCCTCTTCAAGAAGCATGGCTCGAAAGGTTCCTGCCAGGAGGCCGCATCCCACTGGCGGGGTATACAGCCTGCCGCCGATGTCCGCCACAACATTGGCAATGGTCGTCTCGGTGACCTCGCCTCGTTCGTTCCACAAAAGCACATCATCGCAGTCTCCGCACGCTTTAAGGAGCCTGTCGTAAACAATACGGTTCGTGGTCTTATGATACAGAAAAGGTGAATCTGAAGGCACAGGCTCCTTTGCAGGCCTGATCCTCAGATTGCGGTTCACAACAATGTCCCCGGCCGAAGATGCCTCGTAAGAGATATGACCGTTACGATCAAGAAGCAGCCTGACTTTCAGGGAAGAATCACCAAAGGATCTCTGCCATTGTCCAAGCAGGGTGCGTACCTTTTCCATATCATGGGTAAATCCAAAATACCGGGCAGAGCCATTAAGTCTATCAAGATGGTAATCCAGAAGGAAATAGCCCTGTCCGGGCGTCCACAAAATGGTCTCGAGGAGAGAGAATTCCTCCTCTCGATCTGAGAGCACACATGCCTTGAGCATGCATTCTCCGTATTCATCCTGCGCATCTGAATCCCAGACAATACCCCCTCCTACACCATATTGTGCACTCCTTAAGCAGCGGTCTATCAGCACGGTGCGGATGGCAACACTGAAACAGGCCTTTCGCCCCGGGGCCAGATAGCCTATGCAGCCAGTGTAGATCTGTCGCGGGGTGTCTTCGAGTTCGGCGATAATCTGCATGGTCTTCACCTTGGGCGCACCGGTAATCGATGCACACGGGAACAGAGCCTGCATGATTTCTGCAACTGATGATTCCGTAACAGCCTCAACCGTAGAGGTCATCTGCCAAAGTGTGGGATAGCGTTCAAGGGAAAAAAGGTATGGAACCTTCACTGTCCCGGGCTTTGCAATCCTGCCGATGTCGTTCCTGATCATGTCCGTTATCATAAGGTTCTCTGCACGGTTCTTCTCTGAATGAAACAGTTCGGTGCTGCGCTGGTCATCTTCATGTGCACTGAGCCCCCTCGGTGCGGTCCCCTTCATGGGGCGTGCCCTGATCCGGCCTGAGTCAAGTTCGAAAAACAGCTCGGGCGACGCGGAACACACGACAAATCGCCCTGTATCGATGTATGCGGCATAATCCGACTGGCCCGGATACAT
>JAFGTK010000272.1 GCA_016934135.1 Deltaproteobacteria bacterium
CGGAGATGCCGGAGATATCGAAATTCCAGTCTTGCACGGCTTCTTTTTTTTAATCAGTTATCACTGCTGTGTGGTTAGCCCCCCAAGGTATCCGGTCTTTCGTATATCCCAGCTTTCTCCATACTTATACCTATCGGTGGAATCCGAAATCACTTAAGAAAAAGCTTGCCGGATGATGAACCCTGGTAATGTAATGCATGGAGTACTGGAGAAATGGAGTATTGATTTTGATACAAATGTATATATTGCTGCCTTCGTAGTTCATCCCATTACTCCATCACTCCACTACTCCAGACTAATCATACATGGCAACAGAATGTCTGGATATGTTACCTGCTCGAAAAAGAACCTACGGCCATTATTCTGCTTCGTTATTCACCTGATACACTTCCTGTTTGGACATGACATCCTCGACCCAGGAACGCGCATGAGCAGACACCTTTGAAAATGCAACGGTCCGCCCGGCTATGAGATCGATGAAATGCTTGAGCATACGCGCTGTCGCCCCCCAGACAACCCCTCCTTCTATCTCAAGGAAATAGATATTTATATCCCTTCCCATGAAAGTTGTCTTTTCTGCCATCCATGCGGTATCTGTAAGTGCATGCCTGAGCGGCACATGAAGAAGAGTTTCCGATTCCGAATTTATGGTGAAGTTATACGGGCATGGTATTGACCCCACAACAGGGGTTATGTGAAAACCCATTATGGAAATATGGTCGTCAAGGAAACCCAGAACATCTACATCGGCGGGCAGGAGACCGATCTCCTCATATGCCTCCCGGAGGGCAGTAGCTATGAGACCGTCATCCTCAGGCTCTGACCCGCCGCCTGGAAAGGATATCTCCCCTTTATGATGCTCCACATTCATTGATCTCTTGGTAACAATAATACTCGGATCATTCTCACTGAAGCAGACCGGTACGAGCACGGCAGATTCGCGCAGATTCTCCTTTGGTATGATTCTCCTTGTTCTGCCTGTCAATACAGTCTGGATATGCCTTTTCAGTTCATGTTCTTCCGTCAGCAGATATTCTAAAGAATCGGTATGCATAAAATATCTGATACCATATATATATCCATATGAACAGACTTGACCATCCGCCTTTTTGCTGTGTATTATACGCCCGCATGAAATTAGAAAGAGGTTTCAACAATCATATGTCCCTTTTGCAGGATCTCCTCGATGAGGTGAACTCTCTGCTCATGGACAATACTGAATACGATTCGACACTTGACTGGAAAGACAAGGCAGATACTATCCTTGCCCAGATACTTGGAGAGAATCACTCGTATGTGAAAGAATTCTGCAATATAGAATTCAGCACAACTTTTATCGAGGACAGCAGGGAATTCGTGGTTGATGACACCTACCGGCTCGGCCTCGAGGATGCAAAATCATTCCTCATCTCGCTCATCGACGAGCTTGAATCAGAACACTCAAGCACGCCCGGGCTCATGGATATGGAAAGCATGTTTGCAGAGATGAACCGCTATGTATCCGTATATGTGAAGGATCCGCGCATGAAGAACACGCTTCATCACAGGATCACCTGCCTCAGAGACGGGATGATATCAGGCGATATATCAGAAGCTGAAGTAAAGAGCCATGTGGAGAATATAGGATGTCTGGACTCCGGGCTGTTTGAACGGATAGTGCCTCTTCTGACATGGTTTTATATTCAAAGAGTGGGGTTTAAAGGGGCAAGCAACAACTAATCCTTCTCACCATTTTTATTATATCTCATCATTCTTAGAAAGGAGCAGATATGCCAAAGATAGAAAGGGCATTGGTAAGTGTTACCGATAAAGGGGGGCTGGTCGACTTTATCAAAGAATTAAGTTCCTTCGGCGTCGAGATCATCTCTACCGGAGGCACGGCGCGCGTTCTTAAAGAAAACGGTATCGATGTTGTGGATATTTCCGACTACACAGGATTCCCGGAAATGATGGACGGCCGTCTCAAGACTCTGCACCCCAAGGTACACGGAGGGTTTCTGGCCATCAGGGATAACGCATCGCATGTGGAGTCCATGAAAAAAGAAGGAATCAAACCCATCGACATGCTTGTGGTCAACCTTTACCGGTTTGAAGACACGGTTGCAAAAGGCGCGTCCCTCGAAGAGGCAATAGAGAATATCGATATCGGCGGACCAGCCATGGTAAGGGCTGCATCGAAGAATTATCCCTATGTCAGTGTTGTTACGGACCCTGCGGATTACAGCCGCATCATCGAAGAGATGAAGGCCTCTGGAGGCCTGGTAAGTTCCAGAACAAACTTCGAGCTTGCCCGCAATGCATTTTCGCTGACCGCCAGGTATGACGCGGCAATCTCGAATTACCTGCAGAGCATAGATGTTGAAGAAAGCGAATTTCCGCTGACCTATACGGTCCAGTATAAACGCTCTCAGATTATGCGCTATGGTGAAAACCCCCACCAGAAGGCTGCATTCTACAGCGACCTGACCATTGACCAGCCATCCATATCAACGGCCGAGCAGCTCTGGGGCAAGGAGCTTTCCTACAACAACATCATGGACTCAGATGCAGCTCTCGATCTAATCATGGAATTCGATAAACCAGCATGCGTAATCCTCAAGCATTCTAACCCGTGCGGCGCAGCACAGTCCGAGTCATCACTTGCAGATGCATACAAGAATGCGTTTGCCGTTGATTCGACATCCGCATTCGGCGGAATCGTGGGCCTCAACAGGACGCTCGATGCACAAACCGCCCAGGCCATAGGCGATGTCTTCACCGAGGTGGTCATTGCCCCGGATTATACACAGGAGGCCCTTGACATCCTCACAAAGAAAAAGAATATCCGCCTGCTCAAGGTCCCTGAGATCATGCAGGGCAGCAAGGCCAAAAAGCAGCTCGTATCCACCCGCCGGGTTACCGGAGGTCTGCTGCTTCAGGACCGCGACCTGGGCGAGATAGATTTTGAAAATGCTCAGGTTGTGACTAAACGCAAACCTACACCCGAAGAGATGGAGGCCCTGAAGTTTGCCTGGAAGATAGTGAAATATGTCAAATCAAACGCCATTATCTATGCCAACAAGGATCAGATCCTCGGAGTGGGAGCAGGGCAGATGAGCAGGGTTGATTCCTCAAAGATCGCCATCATGAAGGCAGAAAACGCAGGACTTTCTCTTAAAGGATCTGTCATTGCATCCGATGCGTTCTTCCCGTTCAGAGACGGCATCGACGAGGCGGCAAAGGCAGGTGCCACTGCAGCTGTCCAGCCGGGCGGCTCGGTGAGGGACCAAGAGGTCATCGATGCTGCAAACGAGCACAACATGGCCATGATATTCACCGGCATGCGCCACTTCAGGCACTAGAGATTCTGTCATGAAGGTGCTCGTCATCGGTTCCGGAGGAAGAGAGCATACCCTGTGCTGGAAGATCGCCCAGAGTTCGGCTGTTGACGAAGTCTTCTGCGCACCCGGCAATGGCGGGATTGCCGGCGATGCGATCTGCATCGATATTGCGGGAGACGATATCCCTTCGCTGATCCGGTTCGTCAGGGATAACGGCATAGATCTGAGTGTCGTCGGCCCCGAGGCACCTCTCGTGGGTGGAATCGTGGATGCATTTACCTCGGAGAAACTTGCGGTCTTCGGCCCGGACAGCCGTGCCGCAGCACTGGAAGGGTCCAAGATCTTTGCCAAGACTGCGATGCACGACTGCGCCATCCCAACAGCACGGTTCGAGACCTTCACTGATGCAGACAAGGCTGTCTCATTCATCCGCGGAGCAGACTTTCCCATCGTGGTCAAGGCAGACGGTCTTGCAGCAGGAAAGGGAGTGATCGTCACATCGAGCAGGGATGAAGCAATCCAGGCTGCCCAGGACATCATGGTGAAAAGGGAATTCGGCAATGCCGGGTCATCTGTCGTGCTTGAAGAAAAACTTGTGGGCGAAGAGGCATCGTTCATTGCCATCTGTGACGGCGAGCACATTGTTCCCCTTGCGTCGTCCCAGGACCACAAGCCTGCCTATGACAACGACCAGGGCCCGAACACCGGCGGCATGGGTGCCTATTCTCCTGCTCCTGTCCTGGATGAGAACACCTATGCGCATGTGCTCGACACCATCTTATACCCGCTAGTTCACGGACTCAGGAAACAGGGGATCACCTACCGCGGCGTGATCTATGCCGGCCTCATGATAACAGATGACGGTCCCAAGGTGCTGGAATTCAACGTGCGTATGGGCGATCCCGAAACACAGCCGCTGCTCATGAGGCTCAAGAGCGATATCGTGCCGATCCTTACAGAGGTGGCAAATGGCGGGAGCATAAAAAACATGAAGCTTGAATGGGAAGCAGGCCCAAGCGTGTGTGTAGTACTCGCATCCGGCGGGTACCCCGGAACCTATGAAAAGGGCAAGATCATAACCGGGATCGATGCGGCCAATGCCATTGAGGGGATCAAGGTGTTTCACGCAGGAACCAGGCTTCAAGGCAAGTCTCTGGTTACCTCAGGAGGCAGGGTCCTTGGAGTAACCGCTCTCGGAGACGATCTGAAAACAACAATAGAAAAGGCATACCGGGCAGCCTCGATGATTTCGTTCGAAAAGATGTACTTTCGCAAAGATATCGGCCATAAGGCATTAGAGAGGTTGTCATGAAGATAGCTATTGTTATGGGAAGCAAATCCGACCTTTCCATCATGGAAGAATGCTCGGGCATACTGCGGCAGTTCGGCATACCCTATGAAATGCGTATCCTTTCTGCGCACAGGACCCCTGAAGAGGTGGCTGCATTCAGCAAAAATGCAAGGGAAGAAGGTTTTTCCATCATCATTGCAGGGGCAGGCATGGCAGCGCATCTTGCAGGGGTTATATCTGCCTACACCACTCTGCCCGTGATCGGCGTGCCCCTGGATGCATCGCTCCAGGGCATGGATGCACTGTTCTCCATGGTGCAGATGCCGCCCGGGGTTCCTGTTGCCACCATGGGTGTGGGCAAGGCAGGGGCAAAAAACGCGGCGCTGCTTGCAGTAGAGATCCTGTCCCTTGCAGACGATTCGCTTCAGGCAAGACTCGAGCAGTACCGCCAGGACATGAAAAATAACGTACTGGATGCGGACGAGAGCATAAAGAAGCTCTAGAGATGTTCGTAACAAAAGATGTATCCAGGATTGCATCCCTGCTGAGAAACAATAAAGGCTCTGTCATCGCCTACCCTACCGAGACCTTCTACGGCCTGGGCGCCCTCATCACGGATCACACAGCCATTGAGCGCATCATCTCCATAAAAGGCAGGGACGCGGCAAAGGGCATGATCATACTTGCTTCAGATATGGACATGGTTTATCGGATTGCCGACGTGGACCTACGGCAGAAAAAACTCCTGAAGCGTTTCTGGCCCGGGCCTTTAAGTGCTGTACTGAAGGTAAAGCCTGGCATTGATTCTGTCCTAGCACCCAGCGGAAAGGTAGCGATACGCATCTCTCCCGATGTAACAGCGCTTTTCCTGATCAGGGAAGCCGGGCCCATCACCTCCACGTCAGCCAATATCTCTGGCAGGCCTGCCTCTCGCTCACCCGAGGATATCACTGATCAAAACCTCGATATCGATGCCATCTTAGACGGCGGGAGAACGCCGGGGGGGAAACCTTCGTCCCTGATCGACCTTACTGTCTGGCCGCCTGTGTGTTTGAGGGAAGGGGCAATCCCCTTTGGAACCATTCTGGATGCTTTATAAGCAGTTGAATGAAAGCGGAAACATGTATTGCACTGTAAGGATGTTCAATTTTTGATCATGGTTTATTTAAGTTAATATTTTTATATGTACTTTCTTTTAGTGCTAAAAGAAAGTAC
>JAFGTK010000273.1 GCA_016934135.1 Deltaproteobacteria bacterium
ATGGCGCACTACAATTCCGTCCCTTCGGTGATCTGATTTTCCTGGATGGATGCTTCCAGAGGATGAGAACTTTTGACTGGTCCGGCCCGATGAGGGCATCGGGCCCTACAGTATAAGGGCTTTTTTGCTTGACATCTTTCACTTATTTCTTTAAACCCTCATTTCTATGGCTATTGAACTTATAAATAGAAACAGCATCAATTTTTTCTTTTTTGGTTAGGTCTGCCTACGTAAGCTTTTGACCTGATTGAAAAAGAAGAAAGCCGTAGGTAGACCGGGAGTTCGGCCTACCTACGGCTTTTTTTATGTATATACTTCCATGGGAAACCATGGGTTTTATGAACAACAGATAAAAAGGGGGATAGAAGTTATGAATAGGGCACAAGAGTTACTCGTAATCGCCGGCGTGGCAATGGCAATTATATGTGCAGGTTTAACCGGCACAGTGTATGCGAAGGACATCAAAGTAGGGGCGGCGATAAACCTGACCGGCCCGGCTTCCACCTGGGGGCAGTTCCATGCCAAGGGGCACCAGGATTATTTTAACTATGTAAACGAGGTCAAAGGCGGCGTTGCAGGCAACAAGATCGATATGATCCTTGTGGACACCGGCTACAAGGTGCCGGAAGCTGTAGCGGCCGTCAGAAAATTCGCAGTGCAGGACAAGGTGGACATGATCGCCACATGGAGCGCCGGGGCCGGGCTCGCGGCAAAACCCATCATCAAGCGCTATGAGATACCCACCATCAACTATTCCACTGCGTGGGAAATCCTTCAGGAGCCCATCGACTATATGTATCTGCCGTTCGGCAGCTATAAGCTCGACTGCTACGCAGTGCTTGAATATATCGCAGCCATCCATAAGGGAGACAATCCTCCCAAGGTGGGACTATTAACATACAACAATGCCTACGGCCGCTCCATTCACAAGCCGAGCATAGAGTATGCAAAGACCAAGAACATCGAGATCGTCTCCATAGAAGAGTTCCCTTCAAAGACGGTCGACCTGACAACAGAGCTGCTTCGCCTGAAAAACAACGGGGCAGAGTACGTTTTCATCCAGATGCTGCCGGCTGCCATCATATCTGCCTTCAAGAGCGCGGACCGCATCGACTACGACCCCATGTTCCTCGGAACCTGGACCTCGACCGACCCTGATTTCTTCAAGATGGGTGAAGGCCTCATCAGGGACAGGCTCAAGATGCAGTTTCCGGGCGGGCTTCCTGTTGACGACACCGAAGGCATCAAGATCATGAAAGAGCTGTGGGCACGATACAAGACCGTTGATTCATTCGACACTGCATACTGGGAAGGGGTTGTGGTCGCCATGGTGATGGAGAGAGCCTTCATCCGTGCGCAGGAGAAGTTCGGCAAGATCGATGCAGAGACCATCAACAAAGCCATGGAATCGTTCACCAATGAAGATTTCGGCGGCCTGATGCCCAACATCACCTATACCAGGGAAGACCACGGTGCATCGTTCACCGCCAGGATCGTCCAGGTTCACGAGGATGGAACCTTTACCCCGCTTACCAATTTCTATGTGCCGGGAAAGGAAAAGATCGAGATCTTGAAATAAAGGATACGCTCACATGAGGGCTTACCGCGGACAACCGAGAATATTCGCGCCTGAAAAGATGAAAAACAGGCGCGCCGAACTGAAAGTGGAGGACCTCTGTCTGAATTTCGGGGGGATAAAGGCTGTCAGCAACGTGGACCTGGAAGTGCATACAGGTGAACTGGTAGCGGTTATCGGCCCGAACGGGGCAGGCAAGACAAGCCTGCTCAACTGCATCACGGGTTTTTACAAGCCGAGTTCCGGCAGGATATTGTTTAACAATACCGATGTAAGCAACCTGCCGACCCACGAGCTGACCAGGCTCGGGATCGGCAGGACATTTCAGAATATAGAGCTGTTTCCAGGCATGAGTGTTCTGGATAACATGCTGCTGGCACGCCATATTCACTGCAGATACAATTTCGGCCTGGCAAGCCTTTTCTGGCCGTCAGTCAAGAAAGAGGAGATGCGCCACAGAGAGATCCTCGAAGAGATCATCGATTTCCTCGAGATCCAGCATGTGCGCAAAGAACTGGTGGGCTCGCTTCCCTACGGGATGCGCAAACGGGTCGAGCTGGGCAGGGCACTGGCGCTGGAGCCCAACCTGCTGGTTCTCGACGAGCCCTTTGCCGGCATGACCCTGGAGGAAAAAGAGGACATGGTGCGCTTCCTCCTTGAGCTGAACACGGCATGGGGCCAGACCATGATCCTGGTGGAGCACGATATGTCCATCATCATGAGCATCTCCCAGAGGATCATGGTGCTTAATTTCGGTGAAAAACTCGCTGTTGGACTGCCCGAGTTTATCCAGGGGCATCCTGATGTTATCAAGGCATATCTCGGGGAGACAACCGATCTGGAGCTGGAGGCATAGGGTACAGGGTGTGAGGTATAAGGTTCAGGGTATAGGACCTGGGCCTTATTCATTATTTCCGTAAGTACGGATATTGGATCAAAATATAAATTTGGGTTTGTGAAGTAAAAAATGGCACAGAAGATCAGAAAGCACAGCCACGAGTTCATGGAAGAGATTGAGCGCTGCACACTGCCGCAGCTGCTTGCAAGACAGTCGCAGACGCTTGGCGACAATGAGGTTGCCATAAGAGAAAAGGCTTACGGCATATGGCAGACCTATACATGGAAGAACTATTACGACTACGTAAAATATACTTCCCTCGGCATGGTATCTCTCGGCCTGAAGCGAAACGACAATGTGGGCATTATCATGGACAACCATCCGGAATGGCTGTTCAGCGAGATAGGGGCCCAGGCGGCAGGGGCCGTCAGCCTGAATCTCTTTACCTCGGCGGTAACCTCTGAGCTCGTGGGCGCCCTTTCCAGGATCCATGCAAGCTTTGTCATTGCACAGGACCAGGAGCAGGTAGACAAGCTCATCGAAAGAAGAGAGGATCTGCCCCACCTTATAAAGATCATCTATGTCGATCCCACAGGCATGAGAACCTACCGGGACAACCCCTGGCTGCTGAGCTTTGCCGAGCTGCTTGATATCGGCAGGAAGTATGAGGCCGGGAAACCGGGCCTTTTTGAAAGCGAGCTTGAAAAAGGCAATCCGGGCGATACTGCGCTGATGATCATGACCTCGGGCACCACAGGCATTGCAAAACTCGCCATGCTCTCCCACCGGAGTTTTACCTCCATGGCAGAAAAGTGGCTCGCAACAGAGCCCATAGGGATCGGCTCCAACTGGATGTCCATGAGCCCCCCGGCGTGGATCGTTGACCAGATGTGGGGAGTCGGGATTACGCTCGCAGGCGGCATGGTCATGAATTTCCCAGAGACCATAGACACGATCATGGAAGACTTCAGGGAGATCGGGCCTTCAACCATCATCACCTCTTCACGGTTCTGGGAAGACCTCGCATCCAAGATACGGGTAAAGATGGACGATGCAGGATTCATAAACCGGAAGCTCTTTGCCCTGGCGGAAAAGATCGGCTCTGCCATGACGGCATGCGAGGCGCAGAGAAAGAGCGCCCCTGGCTACCTGAAGATACTGAATTATCTTGCATCGCTGATCATCTTCCGCCCCCTGCTCGACCGGGTCGGGTGCTCCGGGTTTGTAAGCGCCTTTACCGGCGGTCACCCCATAAGCCCGGACGTCATCCGCTTTTTCCGCGCCGTGGGCGTGAACCTCAAGCAGTGCTACGGGCTGACAGAGACATGCGGGATCTTCCAGATTCAGCCTGACAACGAGGTAAAACTGGAAACGGTCGGGAAACCGCTGCCGGGCATCGAGGTAAAGATATCGGACGACCAGGAGGTGATGGTTTTGAGCGACATCGCCTTTGCAGGATACTACAACGATTATGAGGCCACCGAGGCGGCCTTCAACGACGGATGGCTCCTGACCGGCGATGCCGGATACTTCGATGACGACGGCCACCTCCTGATAATAGGCAGGAAGCAGGATATCATCCGCGATAAAAAAGGCAATGCCTTTTCCCCGGACTTTATCGAGACACGGATGAAGTTCTCTCTGTTCATCAAGGAGGCCGTAACCTTCGGAGAGGCCCGCCCGTATATTACCGCACTCGTCAACATCGATATGGGCAATGTGGGCAACTGGGCAGAGGAACGCATGATCCCGTACACGACATATACCGACCTCTCGCAGATATCCCAGGTGGAAGAACTTATCCTGGCTGAAATCAGAGAGGTAAATACACAGCTGCCCGAGCCCATGAAGATTCGCAAGTTTATCCTGCTCTACAAGCTGCTGGATGCGGACGACGAGGAACTCACCCGCACGGGAAAGGTGCGCAGGCGTTTTGTGTACGGGCTGTACCTGGACCTGATCGAGGCCATGTATACGGGAAAGGACCGGCTCAAGGTGGAAGGCAAGGTCCGCTACCGCGACGGGCATGTGGGCATGATTCAGACAACAGTAAACGTAATAACAGTGGATTAGGAGACGAATATGGATTTTTTCCTCCAGCTTCTGGTAAATGGACTCAGCATCGGGCTGCTCTACGGGCTTTCGGCAATGGGTTTTGTGATGATCTTCAAATCATCGAGCGTGCTGAATTTCGCCCATGGAGAACTCCTTGCCATAGGGGCCTTTATCTTCCTGGTGCTCACCTCTTGGGCACATGTGCCGATCCTGCTTTCCTTTCTCATTACCCTTGCAGGCTGTTTTGTGCTGGGTTTTCTGGTGGAGCGCATCTTCCTGCGGCCGCTCATCGGCGAGCATCTCATATTCGTGATCATGCTCACCGTAGGGCTGGCTGCCATGTTCAAAGGCCTGCTCCTGTTCATATTCGGCGGCAACCTCCACACCTATCCTGATTTTCTCCCCGATGGCCTTGCACTGCACATGGGCGCTGTCTATGTGCCGCCGGTCTATGTGGCCTCGTCCTGCATAGGAATAGTGTTCCTTACGCTTTTCGGGCTGTTTTTCAAGTTTTCATCTCAGGGGATATTCATGCGGTCCGTGGCAGACAACCAGACAGCGGCCATGTCTCTGGGCGTGCATGTGAAAAAGGTCTTTGCCCTGTCCTGGGCCATTGCCGCGCTCGTTGCAGGCATGAGCGGCATTGTTCTGGGCATCATCAACGGCACCAATGTGCACGAAATCAGCGCCATCGGGCTGAAGGTCTTCCCTGTCGTGATCCTTGGCGGCCTCGACAGTATAGGCGGCGCAATCATCGGCGGGATCATAATCGGCCTTCTGGAGACCTTTACCGGGGGATATATTTCGCCGTCGCTTAAAGACGTGGTGCCGTATATCATCCTGGTGTTCATCCTTCTGATAAAACCCTACGGGCTTTTCGGCCTTGTCGAGATCGAGCGGGTATAGGGGAGAGACGGCTATGCGAAAACTGCAGATGCATCCGTGCGGGAACTACAAGGAACACTACTCGCGGGAGCTTGCCATCTTCGAGACCGATTTCGGCAGGCTCTGGATGTGCATCGGGCTTATTGCCCTGTTCTTTGTGCTGCCCTTTGCGAGCGGGCCGTACTTCATCTATGTGCTCAACATGACCGGGATTGCAGCCATTGCCGCTCTCGGTCTCAATATACTGATCGGGTTCACCGGCCAGATCTCTCTGGGCCACGGAGCCTTCTTCGGCGTGGGGGCCTATGCCGGGGCAATCCTGGCAACAAGGCTGGGTTTTCCCTTCTGGCTTGCCGTTCCTGCGGCAGGGTTTGTCACTGCGCTGGTGGGCATGATCTTCGGGATACCTTCGGGCAGGCTCAAGGGGCTCTACCTCACCATCGCCACCCTTGCCGGACAGTTCATTATCGAATACATCCTTGTCCACTGGGAGAGTCTCACCCAGGGGACAATGGGGATCACCCTTCCTGCCGCATCGATCTTCGGCATGGAGATAGCAAGCGACCGCGCATTCTTCTATGTAATATATATCTGCCTGGCAGCCATTACCCTCATAACGGTCAATCTAATGCGCACGCGCTTCGGCAGGGCATTCGTGGCCATCAGGGACAACGACCGCGCTGCAGAGGGGATGGGGATCCCCATATTCAGCTACAAACTGCTCTCCTTTGCCATCAGCTCTTTCTATGCAGGGTTTGCAGGTGCTATCTGGGCATTTTATTCCATCAGCATCACCACGGAACCTTTCAACCTGGGGATGTCCGTGGAATATATCGCCATGGTTGTCATCGGGGGCCTTGGCAGCATCCCGGGTGCTATATTCGGGGCAGTATTCATTACAGGGCTCAACGAGATCCTGCGCTTTGTTACGGATGCATTTATGAACATGGGCATTTCCACTTCATTCGGGCTGAACCTGGCAGCGCTGCGCGAGTTTGCGTTCGGCCTTGCAATCGTGCTCTTCATCCTTTTCGAACCCAAGGGCCTTGCAGAGATCTGGCGGATCATCCGCTCAAACTTCCGGCTTTGGCCGTTTTCCTACTGAGGCGGAATATATGGAACCTACCACCTTACTTCAGGTCAACAATATCAGCGTTGTGTACTCGGATGTTATCCAGGTACTAAAAGGGGTATCCTTATCCGTTGAGAAAAACCGCATCATCTCCCTGCTCGGCAGCAACGGTGCAGGAAAATCAACGACACTGAAAGCCATATCCGGCCTGCTCAAGCCGGAAAACGGCAAGGTGACCGACGGCTCTGTACTGTACGACGGGGACAATATACAGAATTCCTCACCTGAAGAGATCACGCGCAAGGGGATTATCCAGGTGCTCGAAGGCAGAGAGCCGTTCAAGTACCTCACCATCGAGGAAAACCTCAAGGTGGGCACGGCCACACGCTGGATGAAGCCGTACAAGAAAGACCTGGAGATGGTCTATAACTATTTCCCGGCGCTGGTGCAAAGAAGAAAATCCCTGGCAGGATACTGCAGCGGCGGCGAGCTGCAGATGCTGGTCATGGGCCGCGCACTCATGGCCCATCCGAAACTCCTGCTCCTGGACGAACCGTCCCTGGGGCTTGCCCCGCTGGTGGTAAAGGAGATCTTCAGGATCATTCAGCGGATCAACAAGGAGCAGGGAACCACGATAGTTCTGGTGGAGCAGAATGCAAACATGGCCCTGCAGATCGCCCACTACGGCTATGTCATGGAAAACGGCAAGATCGTCATGGAAGGAGCAGCTGTGGACCTGCGGGAAAACCCGGATGTAAAGGAATTTTACCTGGGCGTAAGTGCAGGCGGAGCAATCAGATCGTACACGGACATCAAGTCGTATCGGAGAAGGAAGAGGTGGCTGTAAGTCAGGCGTTAGGCATCAGGCACTGGGCGCTAGGTAAAAGAGGAGAACGGCCTGTTCGGGGAACAGGTCCTACATTGTTTATTGCTGAATTTCGATTTTTCCAACATGGTAGGGACCGATGCCCTCAACGGGCCGATTAGTTCAGAAACATTTACATTTATCGTATAAACGGAATAAGGCATTAAAATAATTGGTGGCCAGTGGCCTTAGGACATTTTCTTTTACCTAAAGCCTGGCGTCCAGTACCTGGTGCCTTTTATAAGGAGGAAACCATGACGACCTACTTTGACGATAAGGAAACCATGTCAAAAGACATGCGCCGGGAATACTACAACCAGCGTCTCGTCGAGATGGTAAAGCTCGGATATGATCGCTCATCGCGGGTGAAGAATATGTTTGACGAAACAGGGATACGCCCTGTCGATATCCAGTCTACCGACGATCTCGAAAAGCTGCCGGTCATCTCCAGGGAAAAACTCGTGGAGATCCAGGCTGAAGATCCTCCTTTCGGGGGTTTTGCAGATAACAAAGCATCGATCGGGCGTATCTTCACCTCGCCCGGTCCGGTGTACGAGCCGCATCTGGGTTCCGACGATCCCCTGTGGGCAAGGGCATACTCTGCGGCCGGATTCAAGCGGGGAGACGTCGTGCTCAACGCCTTTACCTATCACATGGTGGCTGCAGGGCTTACCTTTCACGGCGGGCTCAACCGGGTGGGAGCGACCGTCGTTCCGTCCGGATCTTCCGGCACACAGCAGCAGGTGCAGCTGATCAAAGACCTGAATGTGACCGGATATACCGGGACACCGAGTTTCCTGATGGCCATCATCAAAAAGGCCGAAGAGATGGGCCATGATTTTAACAAGGATTTCCGGGTAAAAAGGGCGAGCTTCGGGGCGGAACCCCTTCCCCCTTCCCTGAGAAGGGTTTTCGAAGACGAATACGGGATCGACACCTACCAGATGTACGGGGCAACAGAGGTCGGTGACATCGCCTATGAGTGCAGTGAAAAAAATGCCTGGCATATCTGCGAAGAGGTGTTCGTGGAGATCGTGGACCCGGATACAGGCAAGCGTGTCGGCCCGGGCAGTCTCGGCGAGATCGTGGTCACGAGGTTCAACCCGGTCTTCTTCCTCTTCAGGTTCGGTACCGGCGACCTTTCGAGCATTGTGGATGAGACATGCCCGTGCGGCAGGACATCGCAGATGCTGAAAGGCATTGCCGGCCGTGTGGGCGATGCCGTAAAGGTTCGCGGCATGTTCGTTGCGCCGAGCCAGCTTGCAAGGGTGGGCTCGCAATTCAGCGGCACACGCTTCCAGCTGACCATAACAAGAACAGGCCACAGGGACACGCTGTCGGTCAGGGTCGAAACAGCCGAGCAGGCAAGCGGGCTCGAAACGCTGAAATCCCGCTTCGATAAAATCTTCCAGGAAATCTGCACGGTCAAGATCGATGCCCTCGAGATTGTCGGCCCGGGCACCATTGGCGATGATGCACCCCTAATGGTTGACGAGCGCAGCTGGAAATAGGATGAGAGAACGGCCTGCTTAAGAAATAGCGGCCTGTTCGGGGAACAGGCCCTACATAATATGCTGCTGCATTTTGTCCATTCCCCAACATTGTAGGGCCCGATGCCCCCATCGGGCCGAACGCAAAT
>JAFGTK010000035.1 GCA_016934135.1 Deltaproteobacteria bacterium
CCATGTGGTGATGTCGTCTCCGAACCATTTGATGGAGATCTGCTTCATGGTTCCGTCTGCAAACATCTCATCCAGGGTCTTCTGGATCATGTCCTTAAGCGCCACATCCTCTTTCCTGATACCGATACCGATGGGCTCGGAAGTCAATGGCTCAGGAAGAACGGCATATTCACCTGGGCGCTGCGACAGGTAGTAGCGGCCCACAAGTTCGTCCACAGCCAGTGCATCGATCCTGCCGATCTTGAGATCCATGAACGCAGAGGTGTTCTTGTCGTAGCGCTTCACCTCTTTGAATGTCTTGTTGAGGCTCTGCAGGGCTTCTTCAGAAGTGGAGCCCAGCTGTACACCTACCACAGAGGTCTCACCCAGATTATTTACGCTCTTGATCTTGTCGTTGCCAGCTGCCACAACCATGATCTGCTTTTCCATGATGTATGGCTTTGTGAATGAAATCTCTTTCTCTCGCTCAGCTGTTATGGACATACCAGACCATATGATATCGAACTTATTCGTTTTTAAAGACATGATCACGCCCTTCCAGGCAGTCGGCTGATGAACGATCTCTATCCCGAGTCTTTTTCCGAGCTCCTTCGAGGCATCGATATCAAAACCAACAAGCTCATCTTTCTCATTGCGGAACTCCATGGGCGGGAATGCATCGTCAATGCCGATAACGAGTTTCCCGGCAGCCTTTATACTGTCCCAAGATCCATCATCTGCTGCGCCGGCTGTAGTTATGGAAAGCATTGCTGCGACAAGCATGAACCCTATTATCATAAAAATCTTCTTCATATACCTCTCCCCCTCATAATTTTTTAAGACCAACTAAATGTATTAAACAAAAGTCCGGACAAATACAAGGAACAAAGCTGATAGGGATCATCAGCTCGTGATAGACAGGCTCTCTTAAAGACATCTCTTCTTCCATTACCGGACACTCGAAGAAAACGCTATTCATGTTTTCATAATCGCCTATATCCAACCCATTAACAATTCTTCTATTCTTTATATTACTATGATGAATACAATAGCCTTCTACTTTCATTCTTGTTATTTGTATTATTCCTTTTTTCTATCTATATACTTCTATCGGGAAGAAAAAAGGCTGAATCTGCCTGATGATTCTTTCTTTAGCAATCATTTGAACCAACAGGAGGTTAATTTTATGCGTGTAAAGAATGTATTGGCTACCAGATGGGGCATCATTGCAGTGGGTGCAATTATAGGAATACTGGCGCCTGTTCTTCAGAAAATGGGCAACCCCGGCAACATGGGTATATGTGTTGCCTGTTTCGAGCGGGACATTGCAGGGGCGATCGGCATTCACCGTGCAGCGGTTGTCCAGTATATGCGGCCCGAGATCATAGGCTTTGTCCTGGGGGCGCTTGCAGCTGCGCTCATATTCAGGGAATACCGTCCCAGGGCAGGCTCTGCTCCCATTGTAAGGTTTATCCTGGGCGTATTCGCCATGATCGGTGCGCTTGTCTTTTTAGGATGTCCATGGCGCGCCCTGCTTCGGCTGGCAGGCGGCGACCTGAACGCCATACTAGGCCTTGCGGGTCTTGCATTCGGCATCTGGATCGGGACACTGTTTCTCAAGGGGGGATATAACCTGGGTAGGGCGGAACCGACCTATACCTCTGTCGGTCTGCTCATGCCTCTTGTCATGCTGGGATTCCTTGCACTTGCCCTTATATACCCGCAGGTTCCAGGGGAACCGGCAAGCGGAGTGCTCTTCTACAGTGTAAAAGGGCCAGGCGCCATGCATGCATCGCTTATCGTATCGCTCATAGTTGGCCTTGCAATAGGCATCCTTGCCCAGCAGAGCAGGTTCTGCACCATGGGTGCATTCCGCGACCTCATCCTTTTCGGCCAGACGCACCTCTTTGGCGGTATCGTTGCCCTGCTTATCGTTGCAGCCGTCACCAATCTCATCCTCGGTCAGTTTAATGCAGGTTTTGCAGGACAGCCGGTTGCACACACGCTCCATGTATGGAACTTTGCCGGCATGGCCCTGGCAGGTCTTGCATTTGCCCTTGCAGGAGGCTGCCCGGGTCGTCAGCTCTTCCTTGCCGGTGAAGGCGACGGAGACGCAGCGGTATTCGTGATCGGCATGATTGTCGGTGCAGGATTCGCCCACAATTTCGGTCTGGCAAGCTCACCCAACGGACTTGGCCCCCATGGAATAGCCGCACTGGTCGTCGGATTCATCGCATGCCTGTTCATAGGCTTTACCATGAGAAAGAAAGCAGCATAAGGAGGAAAAAACAATGGCGGAAACAGTTGACGCACGCGGGCTTAGCTGTCCACAGCCCGTTATATTGACCATGAACAGGATCAAGGCTCTCGGAAAAGGCTCTATAGAAGTGTTCGTTGATACCGACACCTCAAAGGAAAACGTCTCACGTGCAGCCACGAGCAAGGGATGGGAGGTCAAAAACATAGAGCCTGACGGCACAGGCTACAAGGTCACCATAGAGAAGGCGTGATAATGTCAGTTGCGAGCTTTTTCAGATCCCGCAGATCGAAAAAGGATATTCCCAGGGACGTCGATTCCGGAATCCTGATCTTCGACACCACGAGCGAGGTCATCAGCGCCGAGAAGGTACTGAAGGAAAACGGCTGGCAGATCCGGGTCATGGGTCCTCCTCCCGAGGTTCAGACAGGGTGTGACCTGGTCATCGAATTTCCTCACATGGAAGAACTCGATATCCTGAGGACACTCAGGGAGGCAGGCGTTTCACCAAAAGAGGTGGTGCCGGTAAGCTCACCCCTGCTCAGGCCTGTGGATCTTTTCAATATCAAGGATTTCGGCGGCCACCTCATGGTGAGGGCTGCAAACATGAAGATCACTGTGGACAAGAAAAGCCTGGCGATAGTGAACATATCAGGAGGGGGCTGCCCCGATGTCCCCTACCTTGCAAGCGAGATGACAGGCAAAAACCTTTTTCAGGCACCAAGCCCGAACGATATAGGCCATACCCTGTGCGCATATGCACTCCAGCTTGCCTATGAGGAGATCATGAAAAGATGCTCGCAATAGTCGGCACCGTACCTGACAAGGATTTCCCCATCACCCACGGGGAATTATCCCTTGATGGGGACCTGCTCAAGATCAGCAGTTCTTACATACATGTCAACCGGGGCACCTCCGCACTTATGGCAGCCGCTGCAGTAACGGCGGATATGCTGGGCACACAGGCGCCTTACGGATTCCTGGTAGGCGATATCGGCCACGGTAAAGGCAGCAGAGATCTCTACAGTTATCTTACCGAACATATCCATGAATTTGAATTGGACACCCTTACCTTCCACTACCTCCAGCCCATTGCACACTGGCACGACAGGGTTCTGGGGGCTGTCATGGGGCTTCGCAGCAAACCAGTGCTGATCGCTGATGCAGGCTTCATGTATGCCGCCAAGATGAGCGGATCTGCGAGGAGCTATGACCTGTTTACCCCTGATCTCGGTGAGCTGGCTTTTCTTGCAGACGAATCCTCTCCGCACCCCTTCTACACCCGGGGATTCATACTCCATGATGAAAACAAGGCGCCCGACCTTATCAAGAGGGCATACAACCACGGTAATGCAGCGAACAACCTTCTGGTAAAGGGGCGGCATGATTATGTCGTTCACAAAGGCAAGATTGCAGCAACCGTAAGCACCCCGTCGGTAGAGGCCCTCGAAGCCATCGGGGGCACAGGAGATACCATCACGGGCATTGTCAGTGCGCTGATATCAGCAGGGTATGAAATACCGGAAGCCGCCGGTACCGCTGCTTATGCAAACAGGCTCGCAGGGGAATATGCCGATCCGTCGCCTGCAACAAGTGTCTTTGAAATCATCTCGTGCATACCGCGCGCTCTCGATGAGATCCTCGGCAAAGACGGATCAGTCACCAAAGGGGTTATCCATCATGCATAATCCCGACATCAGGATAGATATGACCGTACTTGATGTGGTGAGCGAGCACGAGGGCACTGACAAGATATTCAGCAGCTATGATAAAAAGGCAGGAGAGTGCATCTGCTGCAACAGTCTGTTCGAGACCATCGAGGCTGTTGCCCGGAAATACAAAATCGATCTGGAATCCCTCATTCACGATCTGGAAGAAGAAATCGGCAGAAAGAAATAACACCGCATTTTGGATTATGGATACTATTAACCTTGTGGGAACAGCTTTGGCCGTTACACAGTGCCGGCCATAAAAATAATAAAATGGCTGACCGGCCCTGCAGAATCATATCCGGCTTATTCGACCATTATCCCGCCCGGATGATCCCGGGTGATCTCTCCTATTATTGCCGCATCGGTTATTCCTGCATCGTGCAGCATGACAAGGAGCCTGTCTGCCTGATCGGAAGGCAGAGATATCATAAGCCCGCCAGATGTCTGCGGGTCGAACAGGATCTTCATGATGTCATCGCTGACACTTGAGTTTTTTTCCACAAAGGATTCCCGGTACTTCTCATTACGGTAGGCCCCGGCAGGTATCAGGCCCATCGATGCATACTCAAGCGCCTCTTTTATAACAGGGACGCGTGAGGAAAAGATTCTCATACCCACATCGCTTTTTTCTATCATCTCGCATGCATGGCCGAGCAGACCGAAACCGGTCACATCCGTACATGCATGCACATCAAAGCCTTCCATGAGTTCTGCGGGCGTCTTGTTCAGGGTATTCATATACATGGCCACCTTTTCTTCCACACCGGCATCAGCAATGTCCGCCTTGATTGCCGTGGATATGATTCCCGTACCCACGGGTTTAGTGAGAATGAGTTTATCGCCGACTTGCGAGCCGATATTCTTGAGGATTCTATCCGGATGGACAATTCCGGTAACAGAGAGCCCGTACTTTATCTCGGAATCATCGACACTGTGCCCTCCAACAAGGAGGGTACCTGCCTCAGCCATCTTGTCATACCCGCCCCTGAGGATCTCCTGAAGGATGGAAACATCACCTTTCTGCGGAAAGCAGATGATGTTCATGGCAGTAAGCGGTCTGCCGCCCATGGCGTAGACATCGCTCAATGCATTGGTCACGGCGATCTGACCGAACATGTATGGGTCGTCCACAACTGGGGTAAAGAAATCAAGGGTGAGAATGAGTGCAGTATCATCACTGATCCTATACACACCGGCATCATCCGGCTTATCCATACCCACCAGAAGATTCGGGTCTCTCATAACCGGTAGGATTCCGACTGCCTGGTCCAGAACCTCCGGACCGAGTTTGCAGGCTCAACCTGAACCATGGACCGTTGTTGTCAGCTTTATCTTCTTATCCATCTCTCATCCGCTTTCTTAAATTCGAATTTCGAA
>JAFGTK010000274.1 GCA_016934135.1 Deltaproteobacteria bacterium
ATGATTTCCTCTGTGAGTGAGCCGTCTTTTATATAATAATCCGCGATGTCAAAGACATTGCCGTTGGAGATCTTCCTGAAGATGACCTTTTCGACCGACTTTTCCGTGACCTCGATCTGGTGAAAGAATCCTCCCTCGGAGACCTCTCCGGTAGCGGTTGTAACCTCTCCGAAATTCGAAGGGTTGAGAAAGAGAGTCCCTGCGCTGTATCTGACCCCCCAGGCATTATGGGCATGGCCTGTCAGACACAGAAGGACTCTGTTATTGTCACAGTAGTCTCTCAGGGAAGGCGAACCCACCGGACCTCCGTAAAATGCGGTGTCGTGTATGCCGTATGCCGGCTGATGGGCTACAATGACTTGCGGCCTGACAGCCCTGAAGAAACGGTACATCTCGTTTAGCTGTTCGTCAGCACCCATGCCTGCCTGGTATTTTACGATATAACGCTCAGGGATGCCTGCGGTCCAGATCGACGCGCCCCCATATCCGCCTATCCTGAGTTTTTCTTTCTGGTGCCAGTGAAGGTGTAGGTCATGGTCATGCAGGGAGGTGAATCTGAGGTCCATGTCGTAATTGCCGGGAAGACACAGGATCTGGGATTTCTGTCTTGTGTCCAGGATATCCTTGAGCACCTTGTATTTCTGCTGCATGACCCTGCGGGCGCGAATCGTGTATTGCTGGTAGCGTGTTCCCAGATGCTGGATCTCATCCGATACATCCGGGCATTCGAGCAGTTCATCGACAAAGTCCTCGATCAGCATGTCCTCTTTTTCCATTTTCCTGCGCAGCCCGTGGAAATAGGATTGAAGCTCATGGTAGCGGATAGAGGTTCCCATGTTGTAGAAGGGTATGTCGATCAGGTCGCCAGCAATGATGTACATGTCTGCAATGGTTCCAAACAGCAGGCTCTTAACCTTATCGAAATCGCCATGGATATCCGTTGCATATATGAGTCTCATTTTCTGTATATCGGTAGGGCACTTTTAAAAATAAACAGGCCTTTCTCTGCTGCGGTTTGCTTCTTGAATGCATGTTTTTGCTTTCAAGGGTATAAGGTACAAGGTTTAAGGCATAAGGAAGTCCCTTTGAACAGGCTCAGACCCTTTTTGTAGGAGCGGCTTCAGCCGCGACCGGGGCAGGGCCGTTGTATCAGTTAGGGCGAGGCTGAAAAAGGGTATTAAGGATGAGGTCGCCGCTGAACCGGCTCCTACAGTGATTAAACCCATATCAAACGCAAAATGTGAGATAAAGATCACCAATATTGCCACTGGTAATGGTAGTAGGAAGGGTAGTGGAGATAATTATATACCTTTTCCGGTTCAACGCTCCACAGGTAGATCTCTTTTACAGTGATTACCGGGTAGGTATATTCATATTCTCCGATTGCGGAAGTCATTATTCCCTCCACTGTGCCTGCTATGGTTACCTCTCTTCCCGGGGAATAGACTGCAGGGTCGAGGAAACCCTGTTTCCGGGCAAGGAAGCGGCCTTCAGAGACATCGACTGTCCTGGGCCTGTCCTGGTAATCAGCCGGTCTGTGCAGAACCTCTATAATGGTGTGGCCGCTGAGGTTTTTTGTTTCGATAATGATCCCTGCCCAGATCACCGTAGAGCCCTTGAATGAATCAGGATGCTCGATTATCTCGGATATGCTCACCTGTGAATCGGCAGCAAGATGCATTTCTCTGGAAATGACCGGCGCACATCCGGCAACCATGCATGCAGCGCAAAGGGAAAACAGGATCAGTCTCGTTATTTTCATATTTACATAAAGATAGTGCATTTCAGATGCCCGTCAAGATCCAGTGTGCAGACCTTTGGTGATTTCTCAGTAATAGGTGAGGGTGGGCCAGTTTCTCTTTCTTGCGATCTTCCTGAGGATATCATTGGGCTCCACTGCATGCGGGTTGCCCACCATCTCGAGCATGGGGATGTCGGAGTGATGGTTGCCATAGGCGAATGATCGCAGCAGATCAAGGTCGAGATCATTGGCCAGCCTGAATGCATATTGTTTTTTGTTGATGCCGGAACAGACAGGTCCTTTGGCCCTGCCGGTCAGCAGCCCGTCAGCGCCTGTCTCCAGATCGGTACAGAGCAGAAAGTCGAATCCCAGATCTTTGACCACGGGTTCAAGAAGATATCTGATCCCGGCCGAGATCAGGATCAGGACATGGTCATCCTCTCTGTGTTTATGAACCCTTTTAAGAATGTTGGGGGCCAGGTGCGGTTTGATGATGTTATGGTAATAATCATCAGCCCCTGCCTGGAAGGTCTCGAGAGACCTGTTCCGGTAAAAGGTAAGGAGAAGGTGCGCCATTGTTTCATCTGAGATGATGTTTCTCTCATAAAAGAAATTGGCAAAGATTATCTTTATGACATAGGCAAAGGATATCATCTTCCTGTCCCACATGTAACGGATTCCGAGCTTGGGACTTTCCTCCATGAGGAGTGTCTTGTCAAAATCAAAGAATGCGCCCACAGATTTGCGTTTCATAAACTATATCAAGACCCTCGGTGCATGCTCAAATGTCCTTCAAGAGCCTGTTTGACGGAGAAGCTCCAACAGTATCGGCAAAGGCCCGGAGGCTTTCAGACAGGGCCTCGAGAGCATCTGTTTTTGCAACCGGAATAGTATCGATTCCTTTGTTGTCCAGCGTATCCATGATAAACGCTATGCTGTACTCGTTGATATCCCTGGCAGGCTGATAGGCCTCTTCTCCGTTTGACTCAAAGGCGCTGATGGAGACCAGGGAACATTCCATAAGATCGTTTAATATATCGCGGACCAGGCGTATCGGAATCTCAAGGGATTCGCAGAGCTGCGGTGCTTTCAGAGGCCTGCCCCCAGCAACGAAATTCTTCACCAGCGCATGGAGAATCTGAAGGCTCAGGAGTTTTCTGAAGAAAGGACTTATTCTTTTCCTGTCCGGGTCAAACTCGTAGGCATCCACATTCTGGTGAGCAAAGGAGAGTTCGGCCCCGAATAGCACGATAAGCCAGCTCAGCTGCAGCCACACCAGAAACAGGGGCAATGCCGCGAAGCTGCCGTAGATGGCATTGTACTTTGCCACTCCGACCTGAAACAGGATATAGATCTTCTGTACGATCACAAAGATTGTCCC
>JAFGTK010000275.1 GCA_016934135.1 Deltaproteobacteria bacterium
TCAGGAGTTCATCAAGAAGCTGAACCGTATGGAGGGTACGGACAAGTACCGGTTGCCGAGTGAGGCGCAGTGGGAGTATGCGTGCCGGGCGGGGAGTGACAGAGCCTATAGTTTGGGGGGCGGTTCCGGGGGTCTAGAGCAATACGCGTGGTATAGTGGTAATTCCGGCAGCAAGACGCATCCCGTAGCGCTGAAGAAGCCCAATGCCTGGGGGCTGTATGACATGCACGGGAATGTATGGGAGTGGTGTTCGGACTGGAAAGGGGAATATCCCTCCGGCTCGGTAACGGACCCGCAGGGTCCGTCATCTGGCTCGCCCCGGGTGAAGCGCGGCGGCGGCTGGGTCAACTTCGCGAGGTACTGCCGTTCGGCTTACCGCAGCGACGTCACGCCGTCCGACCGCGACAACGCGCTCGGCCTCCGCCTTTCCAGGACCCCATGAGGAAAGGTGGAAAGGCAGTGGGAGTTTAGCATGTCATGGGGAGGCGGTGCTTAGATTTTGGTTTTTTACCTTTTTACCTTTTTTCAGCGCCGTAAGGCGCAAAAGGGCGCGAAGCGCCAGGTTTTTAAATATGAAAAAAGTTATGCGCCGCAGGCGCATACCACATGGCTGTCATTGCGAGGAGGCCGTGCAGGCCGACGCGGCAAGCCCAAAGGTATTTAGCAGAGCCATGAAAGACGACGCGGCAAGCTTAAGGTGCTTTGCACCGGACAAAGCTGCTTTGCACAGCTCTGCTGAAGAAAAGCGAGATTGCTTCGCTTCGCTCGCAATGACGAGATGTGTTTTTACTCCTGTCATTGCGAGGAGCGGCAGCGACGCGGCAATCTCAAAGGCATTTAGCAGAGCCCTGAATACCACCCCTAGTCACAATTCGGCATGACAGTCGAATTGGACAGCCCGGAGGTGCTGCCCAACGGACGAGGGGCATGGATGCCCCGAGGGAAGGGGTCGCCCCCAGACCACTTCATAACGTGGGTATACAAGCACGGTAAAATAACTAGACCCAGATTTGTATATTTAACATCCGTGAAACATGGACATTTATGCACTAAGGATTAAAGAAGACTTTGGATTGCGCAGGAAGGTGCCACCCATTAGTTGCGGCCTAGCAAGGAGATTATAATTATCCATCTTTTCACACCAGATGTATCCTGGAAACGATATCGTGAAAAAATTCCCTGGACCAGATGGAGAGTGTTTCAGGGTTCTGTACAAACGGTTCAACTTCACTGCGTGCCTGATCGATATCGAGAGCATCGATTGTTTCGTGTATGATCTTAAAAAATGTTTCCTTTTTCAAACGATTAGCTCCATGCCAGTCCCCTGTCTGGCGCATTCTCTGTTCAAGATGGTATAGATGAAGGTGCGGGTGATGAGCGATGTACCACACGAGGTCATACCAGTCCCGTCCTTTGACCCTTGTCTTCCATCTTCGACACAGTGCGGCGTGCATCTTGCCGGCAAATAAATCCGGCAACGTCATGATCCTTATTGAAAAAGGGATTGGCGCAAGAAGATATCTTGTCTCTGTCGAAAACCCCGCGGGTGGGTCTGTATCGCATTCCAGCTTGATTTTGATCGTCTGGCCTTTCGGGATCTTACGAAGTATGTCTTCTCCGGACCGGATAACGAGCATCTGGCTGTAGGTATCGGCCTTGAGAAAAGCTGATTGAATCGGTGACTGAACAGCCTTATTCTTCTTCTCCATACTCACTTCAAAACCGAATGCCAGAAGCTCTTTTTCCAAGGCAGAACCGTACGTGTTCAAGTCAAAATCATTGCACGGTTCAAGAAGGGTAAAATCCAGATCTTCTGAAAATCGGTCAAGCCCATAAAGTATTCTGTGCGCAGTGCCGCCATAAAAGGCGGCCTGTTCAAAAAATTTGCTTCTCCACAGGCCAAGCAGTGCGATCTCCTGAAGTATCTCCCTGAGGGCACGGGCATAGTCTTCGAGCCTCTCGCAATGATATTTTTCCAGCATTTGAGCAACGGCTTCATGCATAATGGGCCTCGTTATCGCGCCGCTGCATTCTTTTAATGAGACTGCTCAAGAGGCGCACCTTGAATGACTTGTAACGGTTTCCAATGTCAGCCACCTTATCAGGATCAAGGCTTTTTAAAACCAATGGATCGATACGCAAAAAGACAAGGAGATATTCTTCAAGCTCTTTCTGTGTCCGGATGCCTGTCCCCCGGTCGAGATGAATCTTGTCTGAAAGGGCCTTTTCATGAGATGAAATAAGAAAAGCACCTCCATCTTCCAGTTCCACTCTCATCACGCCTGAACGAAATGATGCAAGAGAAACGGTTCTGTATGAAAAGACCCCTACAGGTGTGGTATATGTTCTTGATCGGCCTGTTGTGATGGAAGTGATCGATTCAGACCTCTCAGGGATGATGCCATGATAAGACAGGGCATACTCGAGAGAAATACATGAAGGCCCATAAATCAGGTTGGCCAGTGTTTCCCGTGAATAAGGGTGCTTTCTGTAATCCTGTCCAAAGATATACAATCCCTTCTTGATCCTGATGATATGCCCTTTTTTGATCAGGTCGGAAATCTTGTCCCGGGGACGTGAGTATCCCTGAAGGCAGTCCAGCAGCATCTGATAATCAAATTCTTCCCTGCTGATTCTATTGCGGATCTTGTCGATCATACCTTCCTTCTTAATCCAAAATAAACATGATGTGTGTTTATGTCCAAGTTCAAACTATGGGCAAATAAATATCATATTTCTGCATAGTATGTCGACAACTTATCGACATACTATGTAAGAATATCAAAAAAGAATTGCCGGAAACGTATGTAATTTTTTATCTGCAAACCAGCCCGGTCAGACTTGAAGAGAGTTAAATGTGTTGAACTCGCAAAAATGCGGAACGAGTGTCATTGCGAGGAGCGAAAGCGACGAAGCAATCGCAGACAATGTATATATAACTGTAGGGGATGCTATCTTTCAGAAAGGATTACCGGCTTGGAGCAACTACAAATCAGGCACCAAGACATGAAAGCCAGGCACATTCAACATCACATTTCATATTCACCTCCCCGGTATGGCCCACATTATTCCTGGCAAAGATCACACTTATTGTATCCTTTGATTCGGGATTCTCACTATAGATATAATCGCGATGCACGAACATGACTGCATCAACGGTATCCTCGATGACACCCGTTCCACGCAGATCAGAAAGCTTCGGGTACCCGTTCATTCGCTCATTCATATTCCCGGCAAGCCTGCTGACAGCCAAAAAAGGAATTTGCAGTTCCAGTGCCATGTTTTTCAGCTGTCTGCAGGTTTCTGCAACTGCGGCAGGGTTATCACCTGATGAGAGAAACTGGATATCATCAATCACTGCCAGATGCGGCCTCTGGGTTGACGACAGTGCTTTTATCATTTCATGGATCTGTAAAATCGTTATCTCCGAATTTACGTTCAGATACAGTGGCGCTGTTTTGATCTTTCCGCAACAATCATTCACTATCTCCAGTTCATCGTTTGTCAATTCAGCTTGTCGAAGCTTTTTCAATCTGATGCCTGTAAGGGCGGCGACCATTCTGTCCATGAAATGCTTCTTCCCCATATTCAAGGAGAAGCAGACTACCGGATGGCCTGCGTTGACGCTGATATCCGCTGCGATATTCATTGCCAGTAATGTTTTTCCCATGGCAGGCTCTCCTGCCACTACATAGAGATCACCGGGCAGGAAACCTCCATCGAGCATCCAGTCCAGATCTATGAAGCCGGTGGGGACACGAGGCGTCTCCAATCCATTCAGTCTCGACTCCATCTGCTCCAGGTAGGAAGGGACAAACTCCCCGATTTGTTCCCGATCAGACAATGCGTTTTTCATGATTCACCTCTTCTTCAAGATTCCATGGTCAAAGCTGCATAAAGCAGACTCACGCCGTTTTCGTGTAGAAGTTCTCAAATCATGATTTTACAGTATAATATTACAATTGTCTCGTGTATTTAATCCCTTGGGGTTAATTCCCCGCAGCTTGCTGCGAAAGGCCTATTCAACTGAAAAGGCCTTTGATACCTCGTTGATTGCGGCGGGGTAGTTCAATCACCAATATTTTCCTAACAACCTGACCGTCTACAGCCTGACAGGCTAAAAATTGTTTTTTCTGAAAAATTATCAGAATTCATGCGTCTCCTTCCATAGTGACATGCCGCGCATCCAGGCAGGCAGTCAAAATAGGGGAGGAAGATTGAATGATAAAGATTACCTGTTTCACTATGGGTGAAGTGATTGATGGGTTCAGAAAAGGCCTTCAAGTAGGTCTGGCTAGGCTGATACTGAATGTTCTGTATGGTTTAAGTTTTATCTTTTGTGCCCTGCTGGGTTCATTGAACAACAACAGAAAAACAATCATTTGAAAATATTTTTTAATCTGGTCGTCTCTGTAGTCATGTTTTGCCGCAGAAATTGAAACATGCGGTAGCATTTAAGAGGAGGAGTATTCGATGTCATCATTATACCTGGGCAAGATAAGCGGAAAGGATTCCTACGAGATCCATGCCTTTACAAAGGATCTCCCTTTCCGGGATTACACAAGCAGCATGGTAGCAGACAGTGCATTGTTTCAGAAGATGCTCGAAGGCCGTTACGAGGTCATGGAAAAGGGTAGGCCGATCTACTGCACAGCCATCAACCCTGACATTAAACGCAGGTCCGAGGAAAATCCGCATGACTCCCGTGAAGGAACAGTACATATCGCTGCTGTCGATTCAAACGGCGAAATCGAGGCAGCGCTCAGTGTTGCAGTAGATATCGGTGAACGATGGGAAGGCAAATTCATCGGGCTGCCCCTGGAAAACCGGTATGAAGCAAACGGATATCCTGCAGGTGCCAGCCTGGACCCGTTTCGCCGGAAGTACATAAGAAAAATGTATAACGAAGACAGAGATATCCAGCCCTATGAGATGGCTGAATTGTATAGGCATTACAAGAGAAATCCATGCAATGGTCTTGCACCGAGATTCGGATTGTATACCGGGTGGTACCACCTCGGTGTGCGTGAGGCGATCAACAGGGGATTAACCCCGAGCTGGCTGTGGGTCTATGATGCAGTGAAGGAATACTTCAAACTCTACAAACTTGTAGGTGCCGGGGTGCTGAGAGATCTCACGATTGATAAGCAGCCCAGACTCGTATCGCCGGGATGTAAGGAGATCGATGAAAAGATACATGATGGCCAAAGAAGCCTTTTCTACAGAGGCCAGAAGATATCAAGGACTGTCCGGGTCCCTGTTCCCGTGAAAGAGGATGGAAAACTCAGGTTCAAGCATGTAGAGATCCCTTTTCTCGATGGCGTGGTGGATATCCGAAGGGAAGCGGAATCTATCAGGAAGAATTGTGTCTTTCTATCATTGAAGGATCTTGAAGGGTTCAGCCTCAAGGAAAGGGCCATGCTCAGAATAGGGCTTAGTGTTGTAGGAAGAAGAAGCTTTGAACAGGACCTTCATCCGGACAGCCGCCTGTGCAGGTTCATCAACGATATGGCGCTGAAGAGAACCGGGATCACGCAGTGGGACTTTAACGGGGTGGGGAACTAGAATGGGCTGTTGACTTTAGGCTGTTAGGCTGAAGGTGTTTAGGCTCATAGGAAAAGATTGAAGACAGAATTCAGGAGCCAGAAGGGGGGAAAAAGGGGTTGTCATTGCGAGGAGGAGGCAGAAGGCCGACGACGCGGCAATCTCAGAATGTATGGTAAAGGGCGGTGTTTCAAAACATAGCGCTGCAGGAAATAGTCGGGATTGCTTCACTTTGTTCGCAATAACGGTAGAGAATAACGAGCCCTTGACTGTCATTGCGAGGAGCGTTAGCGACGCGGCAATCTCAGAATGCATGGTCCCAGCCTATTCTTCCAGGCGAAGGCTCTGCTGAAAAATGATGAGATTGCTTCACTGCGCTCGCAATGACGTGCCGTTTTCATGTCATTGCGAGGAGCGCAAGCGACGAAGCAATCTCTAGAGTGATTTCAGAAAGTTAGGCTATTAGATGTCAGAAAGGAAAAAGAGCTTTTACGGGAAACGCATTGAGTTTTCCTGGAACAGGGATCCGCCTAATTGTAACTGTGGAGTGAAGGCTCGATGATAAAGCTTTTCTAAGGAGCCAAATGCAAGATTAATATAAAGCAGTCACCCCCGCAGAGGCGGGGGTCCATAAGGCAAAGATAATACTGGTTTCCCGCCTTAGCTGGAATGACAATCCGGGTAGTTACGTAATTGGATAAAATATAAAAAATATTGAGGAGGTATTAAAATGAAAGAATGTCCTGAATGTAAGGTTTGGAATCAAGATGATGAAGAATCATGTACGGCATGTGGTGCTTCTTTGGGTAGTGTGGAGTCTGTTTCTTTAAAAGAAGGAGAAAGCCCTGTCCCAGAAACAAATGATGTTGTTGAGAATATGTTCTCAGATAAAAACAAACCATCAATTTCCTATTCTGAAAAATACAAGACTGCACGGATGATAGGGCAGCTTGTATCCGGTGTGGGCTGGGTTGCCGTGGCTATATGTGCTATTGCTTTTCTCATGGCATTGGTAAACTCCATGGACCATCACAGGTCGATCGCACCCGCATTTCTGGTTCTAAGCGGTGTGGTCCCAGGTCTGTCGATGGTGCTCCTGGGGCAGATCACCCAGGCCATAGTGGATTCTGCAGACCATTTGAAAGAGATGCTCGAGATAATAAAGTCAAAAAATAAAACAGGCTTTACCATGTGAAAAATGGTCATATTTTCCCTCCCAAGGGAGGCTTTCGCAAAAGGGTTTTTTTTTATCGGCGACCTTGCTAAAGGGGGATACAGAAAACCAGTAAGATCCTGTCATTCCCGCCTTCGCGGGAATGACAGTGGTGGAGATCTGCGACAGCCTCCAGGCGGGAGGGGGGGATATCTCACAACTACATGAAATAAGGTTGTATTCGGATGATACCCCTCAATCTTGCAACGGGCACAATTTGTACAACCAGAAACATGGGTAACATTCTTCGTCCTCTTCCCCGGGGAGAGGATAAAGGTGAGGGGGATGTAATAATACAGGTTCTTTGGTACCCCTCAAGCTCGCTGCGAGGGAGTTCATGTGCCATCCTTCCAACTGATTGATCCTACATTTTTGAAGTTGAATATGTTCATAGCATGTAAAGTTTGCACGAGTCCCTGCTTTGTGGGAGGGGCTTTATGCCGCGATATAGTCTTTTTAAAGTTGCAGCAGAATCTCGGCTGAAGCCGCTCCCACAGGTGTTATTCATTCTATAAAGCAAAATGTGCGTTAATAGCCCATGATCCAAGAGCCTGCAGATATTCTGTCATTGCGAGGAGGCCATAGGCCGACGAAGCAATCTCGAACTTCTTTAGCACAGACATGAGCTGTTTGCCGCGTCAGATGCAATGTACCTGAAGGCAGCATGAAAGTTTATCACCCGATCTGCAAAAAAATCCTCAGGTTGCCGTCTTTGTTATCAAATACAAATTCATGAGGAGGTTTAACGTATGTACAATAGATTCATATCACTCTCAATTTATATCACTGCCCTAGCCATATTTATCACGGTTTTCATGGTCGGGTGCAGCGGCGGCGGGAGCAGTGACAGTTTTCCGCTGCAGGCTCTGCAGGGCGAAGAGGTGGTTGTTCCCGATACAACAAAGGTTCTGGATAATTCCACCATGCAGCATATCAGCTACTCGTCAGAAGATCTGAGTGAGATAAGGTTCAATACATCAACAACTGACCTGGAACAGCTCGAAGAGGACGATGTCATAGTATGCGGGGTTACTGCTGCCACACCGTACGGCATGCTGAGAAAGGTTGAATCCATTGCCAGAAACGGAGATGAGACCACTGTTCTCACTACCCAGGCAACCCTCGAAGATGCCATTGAATCCGGGGATATCGAGGCGTCTTTTACCCTGTCTTCCAGTGAGGTGGTTTCTTCCCAGGTCCTCGCCTCAGGTGCGAGCCTGTCAACGGATTTCACCGGAGAACTGGTCAATGAACTCATCGATGTGGTCATCTATGATTTTGACGGAGACAGCGAAACAACGAATGATCAGGTAAAGGCAACTGGCAGCATTGCGCTTGACCATACAATCACCTTTACCACGAGGATAAGGAATTTCAGACTTCAGGAGCTGTCTTTCACCAACACGCTGCACGAACGGGTGGATATCGACCTTGCAGCACAATTCAGTGCATCGCTCGGCGGCGAGATGCAGCCTCTGGTAAGGTATTATCTTTCGCCGGTTACGATTCAGCTCGGTCCTGTCCCTGTCGTGCTGACCCCGATACTCACTGTCAATATCGGCGCTTCGGGGCAGGTTAGAATAGGGGTTACCGCAGGTGTGATGCAGGATGCGGAACTCACTGCCGGCCTTGAGTATATAAATGGCGAATGGTCGCCTGTGAGTGATCCGTCCAATGATTTTGATTATGATCCCCCGACCCCTGTCTGCGGGGTAAACGTGAAGGCATTTGCAGGTCCTCAGGTAGATCTTCTGCTCTATGGAGTTGTAGGGCCATACGGAACGATCAACGGCTATCTGGACTTTTCCGCCGATGCATTCAGCGATCCCTGGTGGGAGCTTTACGGCGGATTCAGTGCGGATCTCGGGGTAAGGTTCGGCTGTTTGAGCAATGTGCTTTTCGACTATTCCGAGAATGTTCTGGATTACCGCATTCTGCTCGCTAATGCAGATGACGCTCCTCCGGTCGGCTATGGTGAACTGTCCGGCAGTGTAAGAAATGCAGGAAATGGGTCTGCGCTCGAAGAAGTCAGCATAGAGGTGTACCTCGATGAAGATCTTGACGGATACCTGGAATCAACTGAGCTGGTTGTCCAGGGATTCAGCAATTCTGCTGGTATCTATTCTTTCAGTGTCGAAGCAGGGAGCGGCTATACCGTACTGTTTGCCAAAAACGGATATCTGCCGGCGATATATAATGACGTGGAGATTCAAGTCGACGTTGCTCTGACCCTTGAGCCGGTCCTTCAGATCGATGAGAACTACAGTGGGCTTGGTAATGTCAGCGGCACAATCCTCAGCGCTCTTGATGGTTATGGCGTAAGCGGCCTGAACATTGGTGTGCGAGAAGGTATCAACACGACCTCAGGAGATATCATAGCATCAGCAGTGACACAGTCCGGCGGAGCATACGTGCTTTATGATCTCTATGCAGGCAATTACACCGCCGAGGTTATTGGCAGCGGATACAACACTACATATTTTTCCATCTACTGCATAGGCGGAACCACGACCCCGGGGCAGAATGCCGCTGTCACCCCGATTCTTTCTGATGACGAAACCCGTATCGTGCTTACCTGGGGCAGCACGCCGAGCGATCTTGACTCGCATCTGACCGGCCCGCTTTCAGACGGGAGCAGGTTCCACATGTATTATCCCTATAAAGGCTCCAGCAGTCCATGGCCGGAATATGTGATGCTGGATCTGGACGATGTAACCAGCTACGGGCCGGAGACAACGACCATCTATCAGCAGATCGACGGTGTATACAGGTTCTCTGTTCATGACTATTCCAACAGGGGCAGCTCAAGTTCCACATATCTGTCCAATTCAGGATGCCAGGTAAGGGTGTATCGCGGAAGCGACCTTGTAGCCACCTTCAATGTCCCGCCGAACCAGGGCGGCACACTATGGACGGTCTTTGAAATGGATCAGTACTCGATTACACCGGTGAACAGCCTCAGCTTCGTGACGACACCGTCACAGGTTCTCAGCAGCGCTGTCTCCTGCACGGCTCAGCCCACCGATGCAGCCCTGCTCAGGAACCTGCCGGAGAAATACTAGGCTGTGGCAGCAAGAATTATGAAAGAACAGAGCATGCAGTTTATACGTGTACAATTTACTGAATTAGCTGCAATAC
Source organism: Deltaproteobacteria bacterium (assembly GCA_016934135.1). Classification (GTDB taxonomy): domain Bacteria; phylum Desulfobacterota; class Desulfomonilia; order UBA1062; family UBA1062; genus DSAD01. The sequence continues at coordinate 9,896 of JAFGTK010000275.1, forward strand.
AGTGTCCCAACAGGTTAAGGGATCACTGATGAATCAAGCCTCCCTTTAGTTATTGCGGGCGGAAAGCAGGTTTTCCGCCCGCAGGTTTTTGGGGAGTATAAAAAAGGCAGAAATCAGGAGACAGGAGTCAGGAGTCAGAATGGGAAAAACAGAAGTCAGGAGTCAGAAGTCAGAAGAAAAGACAGAAGTCAGGAGGCAGAAGACAGAAGTCAGAATGGGGAGCGGTACTGTCATTGCGAGGAGGAGGCTGTAAGCCGACGACGCGGCAATCTTAGACGTATTTAACAGGGTCGTCAATGCCGACCCGAAGCAATCTTCAAGGGTATTCAGCAGAGCCGTGAATGATGGTTAGGAAA
>JAFGTK010000276.1 GCA_016934135.1 Deltaproteobacteria bacterium
ATTGTAGTGCATGGCTATCTTCTCTGCAGTGGCCTCCATTGGCATTTCATGCATGGGATACCGCCACATCAGTCTCGGAGGAGGCTCTAAATCGTAAGCCAGCGGCACATGCAGCATATCTTCCACCGCAGATGCTATAAATACATCGCCTTCTGAGCATATAATAGCCCTGGCAGCGTGTTCGACAGCAGCCATTCCCGACGGGCACTGCTGTGCAATACCGTTTGTGGCCACTGTCTCGGGAAACCCCCCTGCAAGCCACGCAAGACGCGCAATGTCATTCTGCATACCTGAGAGGTTTGCGCATCCGCAGAAAACCGCTTCAACATCTTCAGGGGAGACTGCCTGGTTTCTTGAAAAAAGGGCTTTATACACTGTAGTGAGCAGATCATCGGGCCTTGCCTTGGCAAACCATCCCTTTTGCGGATGTGCCCGGGTGTTTGCCGTCCTTATTCCATCAACAATAACACACTCGCGCATTATGACTTTCCCCATATCTGTCTAGTTAGTAGCGTACATAGCCTGGATTTGCGCTTTATGTTTTTCATACACTATCCTTCTTTTGACCTTTAATGTCGGGGTAAGTTCTTCTGTCTCAATGGAGAAAGGTTTCTCAAGGATGGTGAAATATTTTATCTGCTCATATCGCGCGAGATCTCTGTTGACCGCATCAATCTGTTCTTGAATAAGCTCTTTGATCCGGGAGTCCTTCACGAGTTCTTCATGGTTTTGGAAGATGATCCCATGTTTTCCGGCATATCGGGAAAGCTCTTCAAAGTCAGGGACAATAAGGGCGGTAATATATTTTTTCCCGTCGCCTACAAGACACACCTGATCAAGGTAAGGTCTGGCAGAGATAGCAACCTCTATCGGATGCGGAGCAATGTTTTTCCCCCCTGATGTGACGAAAAGATCCTTTTTCCGGTCTGTAATGAGAAGGAATCCATCCTCGTCAAACATGCCGACATCCCCTGTTTTAAACCAGCCGTCTTCGGTAAAAGCGTCTGAGGTTTCATCAGGAAGATTCCAGTATTCCCTGAAGATCTGCGGTCCTTTGACCAGTATCTCTCCATCCGGGGCAATCCTTTCCTCGGTCCAGACAACCGGCCTGCCAACGGTTCCGGGTTTTATGCGAAGTTTATAGAGCACGGTTAAATAACAGAATCCTAGTTTCATGGAACTCAGAGGGTTGGCATACGGTGATATTCCCTGGGCTTGTTTCTCTATCATGATGTCAGCAGTCATATCCATGACAAAATCAAAGAATTTATTGTATACGATTCCATGGTTATCTTCATCGATGATTGCAGGCTCATTAAAATTGATGATCGGGCTGGTTTCGGTAAGGCCATAGCCTTCACTGAGCTGAATATTCATTGCCCTGAAGAAGGTGCATACCTCTTTCGACAGCTTACCTCCCCCTGATCCTGCGATAACGAGTCTATCCATCCCCATAATGGTTTTCAGCCTGTCGAAGACAAACATGTTCGCAATACCAAACATGTTGAGCTGGAAAATGGATATTCTCTTTCCCTTGGCCATGGCCTCGGCATAAGTTTCACCCTTTTTCATGGCCCATTCAAACAGGTATCTATATACAGGTTTCTGCCTTGAAATATTAGAGCGGATCATATCATATGTCTTCTCAAAGAACCTGGGAATAGAAGTGATTATATTCGGCCTGATCTCCAATAGATCCCGCGCAATGGTTTCATAACCTTCGGCAAAGGCCAGAACACCGCCGAAATACAACCCGGCCACGTGGTAGTCCGTAGTTCTTCCATAAGAATGGCACAAGGGCAGATGAACCAGGGAAACAAGGTGCAGATCTTTTTCCTTCTGCCTCACCATGAGCTCGGATCTTGTGGCTTGGAGTATATTGGAAATAAAATTTCGCTGTGTAAGAACAACGCCTTTCGGTCTTCCTGTGGTACCGGAGGTATAGATGATGGAGACGATATCTTCAGGAATAACCCGTTGAATCATTTCCTCCACAGCCGATACAGGTACCTTGTCCCGGCCTTTCTTCATAATCTCTGAGAAGGTATACACATTCTTTATTGCTGCATCGCTCCACGGGCTCATGACGACAAGAGGAATATCTTTCAAGTCTTTGCAGCGTTTCCTGATATCTATAATCTCAAGAGCCTTGGCACTGGTAGAAGCAAAAATGACCTTTGGATGGGAATCCCTGATCATGTAGACAAGTTCATCCAGGCTGCATGTAGGGTAAAGGGGTACCCCGATAGCTCCACAAGCCTGTATTGCCTGGTCAGCAATAATCCACCTTGGTCTGCTCTCCGCTATGACAACAACAGTATCACCTCTTCCAACTCCGAGAGCAATCATCCCCCTTGCCAGGTCGAGGACCTGCTCACGAGCCTGTTTCCAGGTAATGCTGCGGAACTCATTAACAGGAGCGCCGTCATCATCGAATCTTGCCATGAGAAAAGGATGTTCGTCACCATATCGAAGGGCCTGATTATGAAACAATCCGCACAAAGTATCTTCTCTGTATGCCATAAAACCTCCATTCATATTCTTGCGGCCCCCTGTTAAGATATCACCAGTACAATCAGGCTCTAAGCGTTTAGACCCTGGAATAAAGACCTTGGCCGATATAACTTGACCATATATAAGTATATATTGCCTTGGCCCATAAAAATTACAACAATCTTAAAGATATTTCACAAAAATGCAAAGCCTTTTATAGTCATATTGATCAGACATTCCAAAACATTGAATGCAGCATAGAC
>JAFGTK010000277.1 GCA_016934135.1 Deltaproteobacteria bacterium
GAGATTACCGCCAAGCTGGTGAAATCAGGGGTCCAGGGTGGGTTGACCTTCGGCTGGCAGTCCTGGACACAGGTGGAAAACTACAGCGCCATGCACAACATACCCTTTGCCTCCAAGGCAAACGGCTACGAAGGGCTCGACTGCGAACTCCTCATAAACAATGAGACAGTGGTAAAGCACATCGCCATGCTCAAGGACTGGATGAAGGACAACCGGTTCTTCTACGGCGGACAGAAATTCCAGGGACCCTCTGCAGAGTTTGTAGGTCAGAATGCCGGGGTGTATATCGATTCCGTGAGCCAGATCGCGAAAATGCAGACAACGGTCAAGGACTTCCAGTGGGACGTAGCACCCATGCCGGTGGAGGCATGGATGAAAAACCCCCAGAACAGCATCATCGGCGGTGCCTCGCTGTGGGTATTCAATGGTCACAACAAAAAAGACTACAAGGGCGTTGCGGCCTTCCTGGCACATCTTGCAACCCCGGAGATGCAGGTATACTGGCACAAGGAGACCGGGTATTTCCCGATCACACTGGCCGCGTATGAGCAGTTGAAGAAAGAGGGGTACTACAAGGAATTCCCTTACCAGGAAGTAGGAATCAAGCAGCTGACACGACAGGATCCGACCAAGCAGTCACGGGGTCTCCGCCTGGGATACTTCATCCAGATAAGAAACATCATCAACGAAGAGCTGGAACTGGTCTGGAACGGCAGCAAGACCGCTCAGCAGGCCATGGATGACGCAGTAAAGAGGGGCAACCAGCAGCTGCGGGAGTTTGAAAAAACATATAAATAGGGATTCATGACAGCAATCGAACAGGGGTAACGCTTCTTCTGCCTGAGCGGGGAAGCGTTACCCAGCGGACAACGAAAATATGATAAAGAGATCAGTCTTTTCCTCCAGGACCCTGCCGTATCTTCTGATACTGCCGCAGATCCTGGTTACGCTTACCTTTTTCTACTGGCCTGCCCTCCAGGGGCTGATACAGTCCGTCATGCGCAGCAACCCCTTTGGCGGACGAAGCAGATTCATCTGGTTTGATAATTTCATTCAGCTCTTTACCGATCCTTTATATCTAAAATCCATCATGACTACGTTCTTTTTCAGTGCCTGTGTGGCCACGGTATCGATCTGTCTGGGGCTTTTCATCGCCACCATGGCTAACAGGGCTCTCAAGGCAAAGGCCGTGATCCGCACGATGCTTATCTGGCCCTACGCGGTGGCGCCGGCCATTTCAGGTATTCTCTGGCTCTTCCTGCTCCATCCTTCCTACGGCGTGGTTTCCTATGCTATAAAAATGTGGCTTCGCATTGACTGGAACCCGGTGCTGGACGGGGGGGATGCCCTTTTTATGGTCACCATGGCAAGCGCATGGAAAGAGATCAGCTATAATTTCGTGTTCTTTGTCGCCGGCATGCAGGCAATTCCCAGGTCTCTGATCGAAGCGGCAGCAATCGACGGAGCCAGTCCCTTCAGGAGGTTCTGGACCATAACGCTTCCCCTGCTCTCACCGACGCTGTTCTTTGTTACAGTCATGAATATCATCTATTCATTTTTCGATACCTTCGGCGTGATACACACCATGACCCAGGGGGGACCGGGCGGGGCAACGAACATCCTGGTCTACAAGGTCTACCAGGACGGCTTCATCGGGCTTAACCTCGGGGCATCATCGTCGCAGTCGGTCGTCCTCATGACCATCATTATCGTCATCACCGTCCTGCAGTTCAAATATGTGGAGAGAAAGGTGCAATATACCGGGTAGGAGCCATGATAGAAAAAACGCCGATACTGGATACGCTTACATACATCTTCCTGATCATCGGGATCCTGATAGTCGGGTTCCCCATCATCTATGCACTGATTGCCGCAACGCTCCCCATACATGAGGTCTCGATGGTCCCCATGCCACTGGTCCCGGGCAACCAGCTTTTGGTAAATATCAAGACGGCATGGATCAACGGCAACCTCGGGACAAACCTGTTGAACTCATTTATCATGGCATCGGGGATTACCATCGGAAAAATCACCATATCCCTGCTGGGTGCTTTCTCCATTGTTTATTTCGATTACCGGTTCCGGACCGTGGCCTTTGTATCCGTATTCTGCACGCTCATGCTTCCGGTAGAGGTTCGGATTCTGCCCACCTATGAAATGGCTGCAAACATCATGGGTCCCTTCCAGGGTCTATGGGATATCCTGCACTTGAACGGCATCGTGGGCTGGATAGTAGGACACGACATCGACGTACGTCTGGACTGGTCTCTGCTCGACAGTTATACCGGGCTGATCATGCCGCTGGTTGCTTCGGCAACCTGCACATTCCTGTTCCGCCAGTTTTTCCTGACCGTCCCGGAAGAACTGTGCGAGGCGGCGAAGATGGACGGGGCTTCCGCCATGACCTTTTTCCGCAAGATACTCCTCCCGCTGTCCAAGACCAATATCGCAGCACTGGTTGTTATTGAATTTGTGTACGGCTGGAATCAGTACCTGTGGCCGCTTCTGATCACAACCAACCCCAAGATGATGACCGCGGTCATCGGCCTTCAGAACCTTATCCCTGCAGCGGACGACGTGCCCTACTGGAATGTCGCTCTTGCAGGTGCCCTGATCGTCATGCTGCCGCCTGTTCTTGTGGTTCTCTTCATGCAGCAGTGGTTTGTCAAGGGACTGGTGGAACCGGAAAAGTAATCTTTCGCGCTACCCAAGTTTCTTTATTGTATCCAGGTATCCTTTGGACCGGTCGAGGTAAAATGAAAGCGGCCGCGAAAAATTCTTGCCTACAACCCCATCCACAAAGAGCTGGCTGATTTCGCGGTTTCTCTCGAGCACGGATTGGGTGCGAATGAATATCTGCCGTTCTTCTGCAGACATCTTACTCACGACAATCTGCAGGGCGCTCTGTGCCCGCGGTTGATACATCCGGAGATAGAGAAGATCCAGGGCATTTATAATAACGATCTTTTCAAGATCACCGGCTTCTTCTTTCAGTGTGTGGATCAATCCCTTTGGTGAATCGAGCAGTTCCAGCACATCTGATTCAGGGAATAACATTTCCAGATGTGAATAGGTATCGAAAAGCTGCTCCAGCTTGCTGCGGTAATCCCGAAGGCGGATACGAATGTTCTGATAGCGGTCTGCAAGACCCTCGATCAACCCGGCCACACAATCCGAAGCTGCCTTGGATATTATGGCCGCCCATTTCTGCAGGATAAGGTCGATCCCTGCTACCGAGAACCCTGCGAGGATACCGCCTATTGCAAGATTGAACAGTATGGCGATGGGGATGGAAAGCACGGTTCGGAAGAAATTGCCGAACACCACCGCCTTGGTGAATCCTCTGAACGCATTGTGCGTTGATATGTACACTCCATTTGCCAGGGCCATGATGGTATAGAGCATAACCGGTCCGGTGGAAACCGTGATACCGAACATGCGGTCCAGAACCACGGTTTTCACGATATAATCGAGCAGAGGCACGGAAAAACC
>JAFGTK010000278.1 GCA_016934135.1 Deltaproteobacteria bacterium
CCCGATAATGATCAGCGTATATTCGGTAATCCGCTGAAACGTATACTGCAACCCTTCATCGATATGTGATCGCGACAGGATCTTGAGCACTGCCTTACGGGCTATCAGACGTGAAAATACGATCACGGATATAAACAGGAGGAAAAATATTATGAGCAGAAACAGGGTTATGTCGGTCTGCGTTATGGTAAACAGTCGTGTATACAATATCTTGTTTACAATCTGAATGATAGGGTCAACATTCATACATTATCTCCACGCTATATCCCGTCAGAACCATTTCTTTCTCTTGAAGGCAACCACCATGGTGATGCCCACGGTAAGCATGAGGACCCAAAGCACCGGATATGCCCACGGCCACTTGAGCTCGGGCATATATTCAAAATTCATCCCGTAAACACCGGCCATGAAGGTAAGCGGAATGAATATGGATGCAAATATAGTGAGCACCTTCATGACCTCGTTCATACGGTTGCTCATGCTGGACAGATACGTATCGAGCATGCCCGAGATGATATCCCTGAATGTATCGAGTGTATCCATGACCTGAATCGTGTGATCATAGACATCTCTGAAATAGATCCTTGTGGTTTTCCGGATAAGAGTGCTTTCCTCCCGTTCCAGAAAACTGATTATCTCGCGAAGGGGCCAGATGGATTTACGGAGAAAAAGGGCATCGTTTTTAAGACCATGGATGGTCTGCAGGGTTTCAGCATCGGGCTTGGCAAGTAAAATCTCCTCGGTATCCTCAATGTAGTCCGCTATATCTTCGAGCACATTGAAATAATTATCGACTATGGCATCGATAATGATATACGCAAGATAATCGGCAGATTCCTTCCTGACCCTGCCTTTGCCTTTTCTGATCCGTTCCCTGATAGGATCGAATATATCGCCTTCGCTTTCCTGGAACGTTATCACATAATTTTCCCCGAAGATCAGGCTGATCTGCTCGGAGAGCAACTCCGAATCGTTGCCCTCTTCCTGGTAGAGCATCTTCAGGACAACAAAGATATGATCTCCGAAGTCTTCGATCTTGGGCCTGCCTCCTGTATTCAGGATATCTTCCAGCAACAGCGGATGAAACCCGAAATGCCTGCCGATCTTTTCTATAAGATCGGTCTCATGCAAGCCGTCGATATTTATCCAGGTTATCGTAGGTTTATCTTTGAAGGGAAACCATTCTTCTATAGCTGCCGGGGCTAATTCCTGATACCTTGTTTCATCGAAATCAATAATCGATATCTGCGCTTTTTCGAGCTTCTTCTCCCCGACATGCACCAGAGATCCCGGAGGCAGACCGGACTTTTCCGAGCGTTTCTGTAAAAATCTCTTCATTTTCAAGAGCCTCCTCTTCTTTCAAAAAATAGTATTTAATTGAAGTAATGCAATACCTGGATAACAGATCATTTTAATACAACTTATCATGAGGCAACAACAGGGGAATGAACAGCAAGATAAAAAACATCAGAAATGGTACAGGTGAGATATACAAGCGCATACCTCACCCGAGTTTTTGCAGGAAGGACGCAGCGGGCTTACAGGTACAGTGAGGCGAGTTCCTCCCAGTAAAGCGTACCCCATGGATTCTTCTTTGGATCCTGCCTGCACTTTTCGCAAAAGTACTTTACCTCGATAGTTTTCGGGTCAAAAGAGCTGATCTCAATTGATCCGCAATGATTGCATAATTGTTCTCCGCACCCGGCACAGAATGTTTCGGTAACCATGCCGCATGCACATTTGGCTATTCTTTCTGTAGAGAGCATATACTCCTCCTTACCGCTATTTCTTCTTGATGCTATATTTAGAGTATTGCCAATTCCATGCCAGACGACAACCATTTGCATACTTCCTGTAAGCAATTGATATTCATGATGGTATCGATGATATTCAGAGATCCGATCTGCTGTTGTATTACAATATAACTATATGCCGGCTTGGTCCTTTCACCATAATATATGGCAGCATTGCCATATATTTCACAGAAAACCAGAATTCTCCGTCAATGCATTTTCATGCTACTCATTGAATGCATCAGGTGGTATTATATCAGGGTGATGTTTAGCATCCCCAGAGACAATCTATCTGAAAAGACAGGGGTGGAATGTGGATAAACCGGGGCATTCTCTCGTTGATTATATCGGGCAGAAAAGCCGCATTCTGGTTATGTGCCACAACAATCCCGATCCTGACAGCATTGCATCTGCTGCCGCACTCAAGAGCATATTTCACCAGAAACTCAGGCGAAAGGTTGTAATCGGATATGGCGGAACGATCGGCAGGGCTGAAAACAGGGCACTGATCCGAAGGCTGAAGATCGATATGATCCATGTAAAGGACATCGATTTTAAGCATTTCTCGGTCATCTGCCTGGTGGACAGCCAGCCAAGAACGGGCAATAATTCCGTGCCTTTTGCCATAATACCCGACATCGTCGTAGACCACCATCCATTGAGGTCTATTACCCGCAAGGTCCCATTCCACGATGTCAGACCGGATTACGGCAGCACCTCCACCATCATGACCGAATATCTGAGAGAACTTGATCTCCAGGTGGACAAGATCCTCGCAACGGCCCTGTTCTATGGCCTCAAAACCGATACGAACGGCCTTTTGAGATCTTCGGTAAAGGCTGATCTGGATGCATTCAACTTTCTTTTCCCCAAGATTGTGCCCAAGACCCTTGCATCCATTGAAAACCCTGAAATACCAAGGTCCTATTACCTGAAATTTGCCGATGCCATTGGAAAATCAATCCAGTATAAAGATGTAATCATCTCGAACATGGGCAAGCTGAACAACCCTGATATTCCTGCTGAAATGGCAGACTTTCTGCTCAGGATGGAAAATATCCGCTGGACGTTATGCATGGGAGAATTCAAGGACCAGCTGATAATGTCGGTCAGAACATCACGCCGTGGAGAATGGGCAGGCAAGGTAGCCATAAAAATTCTGAGAGGACTCGGCACAGGAGGAGGGCATGAACAGGCTGCAGGAGGCAGGGTCTTTTTTGCAGGTCTTTCAAATGAAGACCGCAATCAGAAGATCGTAAAGATCACGAACAGATTTCTGAAAGCACTCGGCGTAGACAATGAAAAGCCCAAGCCTCTGGTTGTCTTGCCCGCATGATATTATTTCATGAGTATCACATCAATATCTGCTGAAGCTCTTCCTGGATATATCTGAGGCGGTCGATGTCCTCTTCTGTAATCCTGTCCTTGTTTTCTGCACGATGAATGCGCCATCTCAGGCGGTTCAGCTCGCCTTCCACCTCGGCATACACCTGGATCATATCCTCACCAATCGTAACCTCTTCTTCTCTGGCTGCTGTCACCTCGATGGGCATTTCACGCGGTTTCAGGATCAGACTCTCTCTCCAGCTAGGGACATAGGTCTTCAATCCTAAACGATCGGTAATGAGGCTCGACAGTTCCAGGCTCGCCGATATTTCGCCGTGGACAACAAAAACCCGGGGTTTTGATTCCGCAAAGTTGCCTACCCAGTGCAGAAGATCATTCTGGTCCGCATGGGCGGAAAACCCACCGATAGTAAAAACATGTGCCCTTACAGCAACATCTTCACGAAAGATCTTTACCGTGGGTTTGCCTTCCACGATCTGTCTGCCCGTTGTTCCCTGCGCCTGAAAGCCCACGATTACTACACTTGCACCCTCACGCCAGAGATTGTGCTTTAGATGGTGTTTGATCCTTCCTGCCGTACACATGCCGTTGCCCGCAATGATAATGGCGGAACCTGGTTTTTCATTGATTGCCATGGAATCCTTGGTATCAGGTGTATAGTGCAGAGCCGGCATGTCAAAAGGATCAAATCCCTGATTTACAATCTTGATCGCTTCGTCATCGTAATACTGCCTGTTGCGCTTGAAGATCTCGGTTGCCTTGATGGCAAGCGGACTGTCAAGGTATATGGGAATATCCGGAAGAACCCCGCTTCGATAGAACTCGCCTAGAATATAGATTATCTCCTGGGTACGCTCCACTGCAAAGGCCGGGATGATCACCTTCTCATTGTTCGAAACCGCATAGTTTATGGCGGAAAGAAGCTCGGTCTTACTGTCTTCAAATGTTTTATGCAAACGGTTGCCGTAAGTGGACTCCACAAAGAGATAGTCTGCATTGTATACATCATGCGGATCCTTGAGGATAAGCTGGTTTGCCTTGCCGATATCGCCTGAAAACACGAGCTTGACCTCTCCCTGCCCCTCCTGAACCCACAGCTCCAGGATGGAAGAACCCAGGATATGACCTGCATTTCTAAGCCGGGCGCGGATACCTTCATCAACCTCAATGATCTCGTCGCGCTCCACAGGAGACAGAAACTGAAGGCTTTTGACTGCGTCTTCGGTTGTATAGAGGGGTTCTACTGTCTTGTTGGCCCTGCGTTTGTTCTTCCGTGTCTGCCAGAGAGCATCCATCTCCTGAATGTGGGCAGAGTCCAGCAGCATGATCTCACAAAGTTCTGCAGTAGGGGGGGAAGTAATGATCCGGCCTTTGAAACCGTCTCTGACCAGCCTGGGAATCCTTCCGGAGTGGTCTATATGGGCATGGGTGAGAAACAGGGTGCTGATTTGTGAAGGGTCAAAATCCCAGGGCCTGAGATTACGGCGCTCCATCTGTTTCCCTCCCTGGAACATTCCGCAATCTACCAGAACCTTTTTCCCCAGTACATTCTCAATCAGATAATTTGAACCGGTTACACTCCCGGCGCCGCCAAGACAGGTCACCTTGATCATCGATATCTCCTCTCATGGGTGTTGTGCATCCTCATTCACGATACAGTTCATTTAATACGTATTATCGGATGTATACCACATCTCCTGCAATTTCTAAAAGCCTAACGCTCAAACCTCCTCTCTGCACTGTTCTCTTACGGGCAGACACTACGCCTAAATGAAGTACTTGTGCCTTGGTTCTCGATATTACCATCGGTTGTTCCTGCTTGACATCTCCGCCATGTTCGGCTTACATCTTTTTCATATGCCCGGGTGGTGGAATTGGTAGACACAAGGGACTTAAAATCCCTCGGCATCTGATGCCGTGCCGGTTCGATTCCGGCCCCGGGCACTTTGGATATTCAGTTTTTCTCTTATTACAAAAAATCCTCCAAGGTCTCTTTTCATTGACCTGTGAGCATTCTACGGCAGACTCTGCACATCCGTGTTTACAAGAAAAGAAAACCGCTGCTGCAACCTTCATTCGGAAGAGATATTGCAGCAGCGGGATTTAACAGTTTCCAGTACGATCTGGAACCTTACCGGGCGCCTACTTATCTTTAATAAAGTGCATCGATCTGAGTCTGGTACTTTTCCGTGATATTACGGCGCTTCAATTTCATTGTCTGGGTAAGCATACCGTTTTCCAGAGAGAACGGCTCAGAGATAAAAATAAACTTTCTCGGGATCTCATAGCTGCCATACTTGCCCTTGAGTGCATCAAGGATCTCTTTAGTTATCATGTCCTGGATGTCTTTGCTCTCGACAAGGGTCTTGTAATCTTTAGGCAGATTGTTCTTTTCTGCATAACCCTCCAGGGCAACAGGATCCGGCACTATCATGCAGACATTGTAAGGTTTGTTTGCTCCTGAAATTAATGCATTCTGTACAAAATGATTAAGGCAGATATCCTCTTCCAGAGAGGCTGGGAATACATACTTGCCGTTTTCAAGCTTGAACTGTTCCTTGATCCGGCCCGTAATCCACATGAACCCGTCTTCATCAAAGCGTCCCCGGTCACCGGTTCTGACACCGCCATCCGGGGTCATGACCTCCTTTGTCGCCTCGGGTTTATTGTGGTAGCCTTTCATGACATTGGGGCCATAACAGATGATTTCCCCATCATCAGCCCCGGGTTCGGACACGGATTTGTCGATGACAACCCTGATCTTATCCATCAATGGGCCCACACTCCCGATTCTGAATTTGCTCGGACAGTTCATGGTAATGCCCGGAGTGGTCTCGGTCATTCCATATGCATCATAGAGAGGTATGCCGATGTCGTGGAAGAACCGTGAGATATCGGGATTCATGGCAGCGCTCCCTGTCATGGAAGCGTGGAGCCGGCCGCCGAATAGATCGCGGATCTTCTGGAATACGATCTTGTCGATAATCTTGAATTTGAGGTTCACCATGAAGCTTGATTTATCCTGTTCAGCCAGAAGGCGCTTCTGGTTGGCTGCCTCGACTCCGGCATAAAAAAGTGTTTTTTTGAATCCGCCGGCATCGTTGACCTTAGTGACTATCGTGTCATATACCTTGTTAAATATGCGGGGAACGGCAATAAGCATTGTCGGACGGATTTTTGCCATATCACTGACAACCGTACTCGCGTTTTCCATAAAACCTGTCGATGAACCAAGAGCCGTTACTGTATGAAGTTCTCCAAGGCCGAAGCAGTGTGCCCACGGAAGAAGAGAGAGCGTACGGTCGTCTTCATTGAAGTCCGGATAGGCCTTTGCCCTGGCATGGTGGTTGCTCGTCCAGTTCATGTGCATCAGCAGAACACCTTTGGGATCTCCTGTTGTCCCGGAGGTATAGACCAGGACAGCGACCTCCTCGGGTTTCGGATAGATGGATTTAACCGGTTTTTTCTCCCCGATCTTCTCCAACTCGGACATCGTCCCTTTCCCTTCTCCGGGAATGAGATAGATCTTTTCCAGGGCCGGAATACGGGAAGGGAAATCCTTGATCTTTTCGTAGATTTCAGGTTTGGATACAAAAAGCACCTTCTGCCCACTGTCTTTGATTATATATTCCCAGACATGCGTAAGCTCTGCCTCGTACATGGGCACATAGAATGCGCCAAGGCCCACGGTTGCATAATGACCTACAGCCCAGTCCGTGCTGTTGTTGGAAATGACACCTACGGCATCGCCTCTTTTAATACCGAGACTTGCCAGACCAGCCCTGAGATTATCAACACGACGGCCTACTTCCCGGAAAGTTACCCATTCATATTCACCCTTGCTGTTCTTAGTCCCGAGAAACGGCCTGTCGGGAAACTTCTTCACGCTATTTTCAAATAATTCAACCAGATTATCTGGTTTGTCGAGTTGAAACTGAACCATTAAAACCCTCCCTTACTTATCGTAACCTATATATTTTTGTTTTATTATTGCCATTAATTATCAAAAATATCCTGCCACTCAATATGACATTTTAAAATGCAGGTCAATACTATTAGAGAGATTCACTTTTTCACTTAAATTCAGTATAATATTCTTTGATAATGATCGGAATATGAGCGACAGGCATTGTGTTCAAATTTTAGACAAATCATTAAATAAATGAGAGGTGATCATGATCTCCAGAAGTTCAAAGCCGCCTAAGAAAACAGCCTCCAAAATGACCAGGGAGGATATGGAAAGGCTCGCGAATCAGGCTCGTAAGGCCAGAAAAGATAGAATGGAAGGATACCGTGAGCAGTCCCTGAGGATTCACCCCTGGGTTTGTGCCCGCTGCGGCAGAGAATTCACACAAAAGAATCTCCATCAGCTTACTGTGCACCACAAAGACCACAATCACGACAATAACCCGCCGGACGGGAGCAACTGGGAGAATCTCTGCGTATACTGCCATGACAATGAGCATGGAAGATATGAAGACGACATGCCCGATAATTCTGGCGCTATGGCTGAGGAACCTGCTGATTCCATAACCCATAAGCCTTTTGCAGCCCTTGCAGACATGCTTAACAAGAAAAAATAATCGAAAAGCAAATCCGGCTACTGTCGCAGCCGAGTCTGCCCTTGCATGGGCATTTTTATATCAAGGCATAATGTAAATCTAACCTCACAACATCCATGAACGTTTAGGGCATGACGATAAAAGCATGTACTCTTTACGGGATATGCCCTTACTTTCATAAGAGGTTTAACCAGATACAAGGAACTTTCAGGCAATCCTTCTTGCTGTATCGAACCCCTCTCTGATCGCTTCAAAGGCCTTTCGGGGGCTTGCAGCATCTCCAACCGTGAAAATCTGCATGGCCTTTTGCTGCAGTGTTTTTTCCAAGGTATTCAACGAGGCTGTTCCTACGGCAATGACAATGGTTTCGCAGGGTATGTGCTCGAAGGTGCCCTGCCGGTCTACTATTACCCCGTCAGGAGTGATCTCTGTAACCGCGGCACAGGTGATTGTCTGCACATTGTACAGATCGAGCATCTTCAGTTCCACCCAGCGCGTTGAAACGCCGATATCCTTGCCTATTTTCGGCAGCATCTCGATAATGGTTACCTTCTTTATACCTGTGGTGCAAAGATCCCTTAAGGTGCCGATCTTCTCTGCCTGATGCAGAAAGAGGAAATGGAGCATCTCCGGATCCAGAGTGCCTGTCTTGGCAATGTGTATACCGGTTTCTATGCCCACAGCCCCGCCGCCGATGATAACAGCATGCTTTCCGATATCGGCTTTGCCTGAGAGGACATCCCATGCCTGGACCACATTTGAACCATCGATGCCTGGGATCCTCGGCATTATCGGCCTGCCTCCGCTTGCCAGGATTACGGCATCGGCTTTGCAACTTTCAATATGATCGGCATCAGCTTCAACGCCGGTATGGATTTCTACGCCTGAGCGCCTTGCCTTGCCGATCAGGGCATTTTTCAACGTGAGAAACTCATTCCTTTCTCTGAGAGCACCGGCAAGATTGAGCTGCCCGCCCAGATCATCAGACTTTTCATAGAGTTCAACCTTGTGCCCGAGTTCGGCAGCTGTTGCTGCTGCACTCAGGCCTGCCGGCCCGCCGCCGATCACAATGACCTTTTTGGGCTTGTCCGCCTTCATTACCGATGGTACCAAAGCTTCGCGGCCCGCCCTTGGGTTTGCCATACAGGCAACCGCTTCCAGCCGGAATATATGATCAAAGCATCCCTGGTTGCACGCTATGCACGGCATGATCTGATCCGCCCTTCCCCGGCTCAGTTTGACAGGCAGATAAGGATCGGCTATCAGCCCCCTTGCAAAACCTGCCATATCAGCACTTCCCTGACGAATGATGCGCTCCGCCTGCAAGGGATCATTGATCCTGTTGCAGGCTATTACGGGTTTATTGACGGTTTGTTTTACCTCCCGCGCCAGATATACATAACATCCCCTGGGCACCTCCATGGGTAACTGGGGAACGCGTGTTTCATGCCATCCACCGGTAATACTGAATGCATCGATACCCAGTTTCTCAAGCTCCCGGGCAAATATCAGTGTCTCATCCAGGGTGTTCCCCTCGGGCATGAAATCATTGCCGCCGAGGCGCATCTGCACCATGAAATCTCTTCCCACTGCAGATCTTACAGCTTCTGCCAATTCCAGGCCGAAGCGCATCCTGCCTGTGAGATCTCCGCCGTATTCATCCGTCCTCGTATTGGTGATGGCAGATAAAAACTGATTGATCAGATACCCGGTATTGCCCAGGACCTCGACCCCATCAAAACCGGCCTCTTGTGACCTTATTGCTGCCCTGCAGTAGTTTTCAACAGTTTCTTCAATATCATCCTTTGTCATTGCACGTGGCACTTCATTGGTAAATCTCGATGCGATCGCAGACGGGGCAACAGCAGGTTCACCAATGAATCCGCTGTGAAGATAGCGGCCTGCATGATAGAGCTGGACAGCGATTGCAGCGCCGTGTTCATGCACAGCATCTACGAGTCTCTTCAGACCCGGTATGCGGCTGTCATGATCCAGACCGATCAGCCCCGGTGCACCGCTGTATTTATCGATCCTGCATCCGCCGACAACGATAAGACCGGCTCCGCCCTGGGAACGCTCCCTGTAAAAACTTACAAGCTGTTCAGTCACATCTCCTTCAGGGGTGTAGTTGAGGTGCATGGCGGGCATGACAATCCTGTTCCTAAGCAACACATTATTGATGGTTATCGGCTCCAGCAGTATCATGACAGAAGTCCTCCTTAAAGGTTAAAGTAGCACTTTAAGCTTCATACTTATACCCTTGACCTCCCCCGGTCAAGGATAAAGTGAACAGGGAGGGTTATTTTTCAAGAATTTGGACGATCCAATCCTGTTAAAATATGATATGGGGAAACGCATATTGCATATGCAGGAGAGGTTATGAAACTGGAAGTAAGCAGCAGGCTTGAAAAAGTCTATCAATCCGAAATCAGAAACATGTCGATCGAATGCCTCAATGCAGGCGGTATAAACCTGGCACAGGGCGTATGCGATCTCTCGGTACCGGATGAGGTGATAGGTGGTGCTCATAATGCAATGCTCTCAGGCATCAACATCTATACCCGGTATGAAGGCCTGGAGGAATTGAGAACCGCGATTGCCCATAAAATTCTACAGGATCACTCAATACCCGTAGACCCGGAAGAGGAGATCATTGTAAGCGCAGGCGCCACAGGGGCATTCTACTGTGCCTGCATGGCACTGCTGAACCCTGGAGATGAGATAATCGTATTTGAACCGTTTTACGGATATCACATCAACACCCTCAAGGCTGTGGGCGCATCCCCCGTCTACTGCTCACTGAACCCGCCTGAATGGACCTTCCGCCTGGAGGATCTTGAACGTCTTATAACAACTCACACAAAAGGCATCCTCATCAACACCCCGGCAAATCCATCCGGCAAGGTCTTCAGCGCTCAAGAAGTTGGTTTGCTTGCAGATTTCGCCTGCAGGCATGACCTCTTTGTATTTACCGATGAGATATACGAGCATTTCATATACAGCGATGAACCCCACATCATGGCTGCAAGCCTGCCCGGAATGAGAGAGAGAACCATTACCATCTCCGGATTCTCAAAGGTATTCAGTATCACCGGATGGCGGATCGGATACTGCATCTGTGACAAGAGATGGTCAAAGGCCATAGGATATTTCAATGACCTCATTTACGTATGCGCACCTGCTCCTCTTCAGATCGGTGCGGCAAAAGGCCTTATCGAGCTCGGCCCTGATTATTACGAGGACATACGAAGAAGCTACCGGATGAAGAGAGACAAGGTATGTTCGGCATTGTCGAGCTCGGGCATGAAGCCTTATGTCCCTGACGGGGCATACGATATCCTGGCTGACATCTCATCGGTTCCCGGGGCAGACAGCAAGGAAAAGGCCATGCATATCCTTAAAAAAACCGGGGTTGCATGTGTTCCGGGCAAGGCATTTTTCAATAATAATGCAGGAGAGGATCTGGCACGGTTCTGCTTCGCAAAACACGATGATGTACTGGATGAGGCATGCGAGAGACTGTCCGGGCTGACCTGACAGACGGCCTGACAAGGATTAATTCCGCTTCTTCCGGCACGGTCTCGGAAAAATATTGCGCAGCGGCAAAACAGTCCTTTCCATGCCTCAGGTTGTTCGCTGTTTCAGATACATGCCGTACTGTGCCATGTGGGAAATGATCGAAACAGCCTGTTCCGGGCTTGAAAGGCTCATGACCTTACCATGTTCTGTATCCGAAAGGCTCAGCCCTGTCTCGGAAAGAGCCACCAGTACAATGGGTTTGCGGGTCTCCTTCTGCAGCCTGGCTATTCCTGAAATTATGCGGTTTTCGTTCTGCAGTTGATTTTTGAGTACGGAAAGTTTCAGCTCGCGGGTATAGAGCTTGCCGTCCATCCTCTCCTGGCAGGTAATGAAATCCTCCATGTATTGAGATCTTCCGACAATACCGAGCGGTATTACCGAATCTATCTCATCCCATCGGGCAAGGACTTCTATCACCTGCAGGTACATGTCTGCATCGCCTTCACCCACCAGATCGACCGGGTTGCCCCGGTTCCAGTAATCCGGAAGAAGACTGTCGAGCCTGCTGATTATATCGCCGGAAAGCTCGGGCAGAAAAAGCCCCGCATCCTCACATTCATCAGCAGCAACAATACCCCATCCTCCGCCCATGGTCATGATTCCCACCCTGTTCGACTTCGGCATGGGCAGATGGGTCATTGCCGCTGAAACATTGAGCAGATCGGTAGGTGTCTTTACCCTGGTAATTCCTTTCTGGGCAAACATGGCCTCATAGGTGGCATATGATCCTGCCATGGAGCCGGTATGAGACTGCGCAGCCTTCGAACCGGTCCTCGACCTGCCGGTCTTCAGCGCTATAACCGGCTTCTTCGAAGTTACCTGCTCTGCAATCTCCATAAACTCCCTGCCGTTTGAAATACCTTCTATATACATGGCAATGGCCTTGACATCGTCGCGTTCTCCCAGATACCTCATCATGTCAGAGGCATTGAGCATTGCCTCATTTCCGGTACCTGCATAGATGTTCAACCCGATGTTCTTGTGGGCAACCCACTTGAGAATCTGCAGCCCCAGATTCCCGCTCTGAGATATAATGGCAAGCCCTCCGGCCTCGACAGGGGTCGGCGTAGGGATGGCTTCGAAATCATGATGGGCAGATGCAATACCCATGGTATTTGGCCCGATAAAGACCATATTTCCATTCCTGGCGATGTCAATAATTTCCTCTTCAAGTGCCTTGCCTATATCACCGGTCTCTTTGAACCCTGAAGAGATTACCACTGCTGCATGAATGCCCTTTTTCACACAGTCACGGAAACCATCGGGAATGAGCCTGGCCGGAATGGCAAAGACCGCGAGATCAACCTCTTCGGGTATATCGAGCAGACTGGGGTATGATTTCAAATCAAAGACAGTTTCTTTGTTAGGGTTTACAGGAAAGACCTTGCCCGTGAACTTCCATCCCAGAATGGATATCAGGATCAGATTACCCCATTTCCCTGGTAGATCAGAGGCCCCGACCACAGCCACCGACTTCGGAAAAAACATCCTGTCCAGCTTCTTGTGAAGATCATTCCAGCCATTCATGAAACTATCCTCCATATAAACGCTGTGACTTTTCCTGTCTTTACCGTATCATGGTTTGAGAAAAGGCATCATGCCTATGGAAATAATGCCGGGCTGTAGACGTTTAGTCAATGAGTGCTTCTCTATTTTCAAACCATCTTCATGAAATCCTGGGATATATTGATCGATCATTTTTATCCACGCACGGACAAGTCATGCCAAAATGTCTGCTGATCGATACAGCACAAGCAGCAGACTTGTCGGGGCAACCCTGCCTGAACAAGTCTGCCTTATCAAGCTTACTTACTCAATACGCGATGCAGTTCCCGAGAGTTCCCAGGTATCAAAAGAAATCGGAGGGAAGCACCATAAGAAGAAATGCTTGTCATAAAACTGAACATCCGTGACAGCATTGCCGCCCTTTTCTTCTGCACTGTCCAACAGATCATCATAGATATCCCTGGGATCAACGACTATAGGAAGGATAATAAACAGGGCACTGCTTGAATTATCGGAAACTTTTTCAATAGGGGTCGCATATTTAGCAACAGTCGATCTGGTGGAAATCGCCATGGGTTCGTTGAACACCTTTGCTGCGCACCCGGGAAGGACGATTATTGAAAGCAGCACCAATGCTGGTATAATTTTCTTCATTGCGCATCTCCTTTCACAAATCGTGCAGGTATTCCTTCCACTGTATACCTAGACTGCATAAAAATATAAGGTAACCCAACATTTGAAACCGTCATCTGGGACTCAAGCAGTACGTCTGCATCGTACTTGTCCAGCAGACGCGTTATTGGGGCCTCGTGATTAGGCCGCGACTTTCCGCTGAACCCGAAGATCAGAAACCAGGTAAAGGTGTCTGTTTCCGAATCCATATCCCCCAGAACCTCTATATTAGGAGAACCAGTATTGATATCCCTTGATAGAAACGTAAGGCTAGGGGTTCCCTGCATGATCGTGCAACCGGATATTGAAACAAGAGACCCTGTTACGAATAACACCATGATCAATTGAACTGCCTTTTTCATGCCCATCTTCCTTTCCTCATACAAGTATTATAAATATGCTGACTTTACCCAATATGGATATCTGTGTCATCATAAAAAACCACTAGCGAATTCATCTCCTCTTGCGAATATGCAATCATGAATATATAGTGGTTTCAGCACTTCGATCGATCAAGGATGTATATGGGGCACTTCAGAATTGATTATCAATTTCTCATCATATCGGCTCTGGTTTCCCTGTTCGCAACCATTGCCATCATCTTTGCAATAAACACAGTGCATCCGGGTCTGATCTCTTCAAAGGGCGGCACGAGTCTCTTTATCTACATCGGGGTCTTTACTGCAAACCTCATTGTCGAGGCAGGACGTGGGCGACTGCGCAAGTGATCAACGATCTTTGTGTTGCCCTTTCTTTATCCCACATCTTACATTCGAATAAGATTATGGTGCAAGTAATCCATTAACGGCTTTGTTCTGTGACCAGGTATGTATACGCTCATCTTGAGTAAGAGCGGCTTAAGCCGCTCTCACAGGGTTCAGCAAAGCCATGATTAAATCTTAACGCCGGCATCACTGTTTCAGCAGCTGTCTTATGGCCTTTCCCAGCCTGCTGATACCATCGGCTATGGTCTGCTCGTCGACACAGGAAAAATTCAATCTCAGGGTATTGGTATGTTCCCGGTTGATATAGAACGGATTACCCGGCACAAAGGCAACCTTGTCCTTTATGGCCAGATCGAACAGTGTCATGGATGAAGTGCCTGCAGGCAGTGTCACCCAGAGGAACATTCCTCCTTCAGGCCTGGTACAGGTGACCTCCGGGGGAAAATGACGATCTATGCTCCGGATCATCGCAAGGCATTGATTTCGATAGGCCGTGACGATCTTCATTATGTGCTGGTCAAGATCGTTGTCCAGCAGGTATCGATACATGACATGCTGAACAAAAGAACTGGTATGCAGGTCTGATGCCTGCTTGGCAATAACGAGTTTCTCCATGATATGCCCCGGCGCTGCAATCCAGCCAAGC
This sequence comes from Deltaproteobacteria bacterium, assembly GCA_016934135.1. GTDB lineage: Bacteria > Desulfobacterota > Desulfomonilia > UBA1062 > UBA1062 > DSAD01. The sequence goes on from JAFGTK010000278.1 coordinate 14,831, forward strand.
CTGAATGAAGGAACCACTGTCTTCGAAAACGATCCCAACAGGATCGTCTGCTCAGGCAGTAATGCCTTGAAGGATTGTTTCGGTTCTCCCGTGAATCTCAAATCCCCGTATGGATCATCCTCTATAAGCAGGGTATTGGTGTCTGCCAATAACTTTGAGACAGCATAACGGTTCTCGTCACAATAGGATATCCCCGAAGGATTCTGAAAATTCGGGACAGCATACATCAGCTTTGGAGACCTTGCGGATACAACCTTTTTCAATGATTCGACATCCATACCCTCGTCACTGACCGGCACCGGATTGAAAACCGACCTGTACACGGAAAACGCCTGAATGGCGCCAAGGTAGCCCGGTTCTTCGATGATGACATCGTCACCATCATTGAGCAGGGTCTTTGCCAGCAGATCCAGTCCCTGCTGCGATCCGTTGGTGATAAGGATGTTGTCTGGCGCAATAGAAAGACTCCGCTTACGAGAGTACCACGCAGAAATGTACTGCCGCAATCCTTCGAGACCTTCGGAATTACTGTACTGAAGCGCCTCTTTACCTTCCGCCTCAAACACCTTATCCGCTGCCGAGCGCAGCTCTCTGACAGGGAAAAGCTCCCTGTTCGGCAGACCGCCGGCAAAAGATATCACCGAAGAATCTATGGCGACCTTGAGTATCTCCCTTATGAACGATCTTGGGACATCTGATATCCTGTCTGAAAAAATGCTGTTCATTGGCTCTTTGCTCCCTTTATCAAATAACCATGTTTTTTCTGATACCCGCGGCTGATTCAGCTACAATCCTTTGTTTCCTCATCTGCGCTGAAAGCGATCCGAGCTTCTTGATCGCATTGTGTGTCCTTTCCGACCAGAATGCTGCGCTGAGACGGATATAATTCCTGAATTTCTGCCTTACCGAGAATATCGGCCCTGGCGCTATGGTGATCCCGTTCTGACGGGCCTGCTCATACAGGAGTATCGAGTCTACATATTCAGGCATTTCCACCCAAAGGGAAAACCCCCCTTCAGGCCTGCTGATATTAGTTCCCTCCGGGAAGCACCGTGCAACTGCATCGGTCAGAAGAGACACCTGGCGGGCATAAATTCGCCGGATCCTTCTTAGATGATGGTCATAGCCGCCTCCTGCCAGAAATTCTGCCACTGCCATCTGCGGCGGGGTTGAGGTGGAAAGGCTGCTGATTACCTTTAAATGTTCTATGGCGGGTTTATATCGCCCTGGAGTTATCCACCCCACACGGTACCCTGGTGCAAGGGTCTTTGAAAAAGAGGAGCACAGGATCACGAGCCCTTTGTCGTCAAAGGCCTTTACCACACGGGGACGTTCATGGAAAAAGCAGAGATCGCCGTTGATATCGTCTTCGATCAGGGGAATATCATATCCGGCAAGGAGTTTCATGAGAACCGCCTTGTTCTTATCCGGCATGCAGCACCCTAACGGGTTGCTGAAATTCGGGATCAGAAGGCAGGCCTTTACAGCAGTCTCCTCCAGCACGAAACGAAGGGCATCCATACTGATCCCGTCCTCGGGATTTGAAGGGATCTCGACAACCTTCAGATTCATATTCTGCATGACCTGAAGGTGGTTGAAGTATGCAGGAGACTGAATCACCACGGTATCGCCGGGCTTGCATACCGCATTCAGGGCAAGAAAGGCTGCCTCCTGGCAGCCCGCTGTAATGATAATGTCGTCCGGCGCCAGTGAACACCCTGCCATGGCCGCACGCCTGGCAATGAGCGTACGAAGCTTCAGGTCTCCAGGATAACTGTATGAGACACTCAGATCTCCCTTTCTGCGTACTGACGATGCAAGACACCTGCTGAGCTTGTCCACGGGAAGCAGCTCCGTATTGGGAATAGTGGCACCGAGCTGGATAAAATCCGGATTCATGGAATCCTTGAATACCATGTCCACGATCTCCTCGACGCAGCACATAACAGGATTCATCTCTTCTTTTGAGATATCCGGCCTTGCAATGGTATTGGCGGGAACGGGCCGTACATAATAACCGGACTGAGGCCTGGCCTCTACAACTCCTCTGTCTTCAAGCAGCCGGTATGCCTCCATGGCAGTTGTGATGCTGACCCTCATCTGACGGCTTACAGCCCTGATGGACGGGATCCTCTCACCTGCCCTGTACGTTCCGCACCTCACCATGTTCGAGATGCTGTCTGCGACCTCCTCATACAAGTTCTGCTTCCTTGCAGTCTCCATAAAACCCCTCCTCTGCTCATCATTCTAAATGATCATGACCTTGTTTTGGTAGATACAGTTTCTTCACTTTCCAACCGGTACAGTTCAGTCTAACTTTAATCTGTCATCGGTACAATTCTTAACTGCTGCATCTTTTCGAATTATTTATAATCCATCATACTGCTGAAATGAAAAACATGCCTGTCATAGAAAAATACAGCGAATCCGCAGACAGTAAATCATCCGGAGCAGTATCATACCGGTATTATATAGCAAAAGGACAGATCATGAACCTTGCAAAGATTGTTTGCGTCTGCCGGATAAGGTGTCTTTCAGGAGTTGCCTGGATTACAAAGAAACATGACCTGACTGATTACATCCTGTTCAAAGATTCAGCCATGGAACTGCACAACTCTGTCTCCATTGTTATTGAGGCTCTCACAGATTCAGTGATTGAAATAGCTGGCAACATACCAGAATAAGGGTTTTCAGCACATTCAGGAGATTCACTGCAGAATTATCGAAATATCCCAGAGCATGAAAAACACCTCAACCCTACATAACACCGTATCCGGTACTGGCAATTCCAAAAGGTTATTATTCCAGGCTGACGCAAGGATATCCAGATCTGTAGTTCACTACTCCTGATGCCGGGATGCTTCATGGTCATCAGTATAAATTGACACATAGGTCAACATTGGTTATACTTCGCCATCGAAAAAATGAAAGGGCTGCATAAGCCCTTAAAAAAAGGAGCTGGATTATGGGAAATATCATCAACCGTGACACGATCGGCGATATGGCCAGGAGGGCAGCAACAAAATACGGCGACAAGACCGCCATCATCTTCCGCGATGTAAAACTTTCATTTTATGATCTCGAACGCGAGGCACGCCGCTTCGCCCTTCTTATGATGAAGTACGGCATAAAAAAGGGAGACCGCGTAGCTGTCTATGCATACAATTCTCATTACTATCCCATAAGCATGCTCGGGCTCGCCAAAATCGGTGCTATCCAGGTACCTATCAACTACATGCTCAACGCCGAAGAGATCGCATATATCATAAACCATTCAGGATCCAAGATCTTCATTATCGAGGATGCACTCTATCCGATCATCGCACAGTCTCAGTCACAGTTCACCACAGTGGATAAGTGGGGCTTCATACCGCTTGGCGACTCCATGGTGCCTGAAGGGTATTTCAACCTGATAACGGAAATGGAAACCATGCCCTATGATGAACCCCAGGTAGAGGTCAGCCCTGAGGATATAGTCCAGATCCCGTATACGAGCGGAACAGAATCCAAACCCAAAGGCGCCATGCTCTCTCACCGGGCTCTCATGTCGCAGTATCACAGCTGTATCTTTGACGGCCAGTACGAGACAGATGATGTAAGTCTGCATGCCCTGCCCCTTTTCCATTGCGCACAGCTTCACTGCTTCCTCATGCCCTACCTGTACATTGGGGCAACCAATGTCATCATGCACAAAGCAGATCCTCTGGAGATGATCACATCCATCGAAAAATTCCAGATTACACACATGTTCGCCCCGCCCACGGTCTGGATCGGGATACTGAATCACCCGGAATTCAAGAATCACAATCACGCGAGTCTAAAAAAGGCTGCATACGGTGCCAGCATCATGCCGGTAGAGATTATAAAGCAGCTTTCTGTAACCTTCCACGGCCTTGAACTCTGGAACTACTACGGACAGACGGAAATGGGGCCGGTTGCGACCATCCTGAAGCCCCACGACCAACTCCTGAAACCCGGATCTGCAGGAAAGCCGGTTCTGAATGTCGAAACCAGGCTCATGGATGATGACGGCAAGTTCGTACCTGTGGGTACGGTAGGCGAGATCGTACACCGTTCCGGCCATGTCATGACCGGTTATCTCAACGACAAGGAGAAGACCAAGGAAGCCTTTGCCTTTGGCTGGTTCCACAGCGGCGACCTCGGAAAATTTGATGAAGATGGCTATCTATCCGTTGTGGATCGCAAAAAGGACATGATCAAGACAGGTGGAGAAAATGTCGCATCCAGGGAGGTTGAAGAGGTCCTGTATCAGCATCCTGCTGTAGAGGAAGTAGCTGTCATAGGACTGCCCGACCCTAAATGGATCGAGATAGTGGCTGCCGTGGTCGTACCTAAAAAGGGTGAATCGCTTACTGAAAAGGATCTGATCACCTACAGCAAAGAACGCCTGGCAGGGTTCAAATGCCCGAAAAAGATCGTTATAACAGACAAGCTCCCGAAGAACCCTTCGGGCAAGATCCTCAAACGGGAACTGAAAGAGAACCTGGGCAAATAATCTCTCTGAAATACCATGAGTTCAGAAGAAATATAAAAAAAAAGGGGGGGGGTAATGTTTCGCCCCCCCTATGTCTCGTATTCTTAATCTATTCCGTATTCCTTCCCATAGGTCTCGGTGACATAATCAATATCCTTGTCACCTCTGCCTGAAAGGTTGATCAGTATGGTCTTATCCTTGCCGAGGTCCGCAGCAAGCTTGAGTGCGAACGCCACCGCATGGGCGCTTTCCAGTGCAGGAATGATACCTTCTACCCGGGAAAGTTCAAAAAATGCATCGATTGTCTCTTTGTCATCTGCTGTAACATAGTTGACCCTCTTAAGATCTTTCAACAGGCTATGCTGAGGACCGACACCGGGATAGTCAAGACCGCTCGCCACTGAATAAACCTTAAGCGGTTCCCCTTTTTCATCCTGCAGCAGATATGATTTAAAGCCGTGAAGAACCCCTGGTTTGCCGAGGGTCAGGGTTGCGGCATGCTCTCCGTCTTTAAGGCTCAAACCGGAAGGTTCGACACCGTAGATCTGCACCTCCTCATCTTCCAAAAAGGCGGTAAACAGCCCAATTGCATTCGATCCGCCTCCGACACAGGCCACGAGATTGTCCGGCAGATTCCCTGTCATCTCTGCAAATTGTTCCCGTGC
>JAFGTK010000036.1 GCA_016934135.1 Deltaproteobacteria bacterium
CCGGCGAGATAAGGCTGAATTCGCCGCTGTCTGCACCCATGATCTCACAGCCGTCCCAGAAGGTATCGTCCCAGTCGAGCAGCTTGATGTATCCTGAAGCCAGGGGCACATCGTCGTCATTGCCGTCGACATACACCGCCGTACCGGTTATCTCTGCGCCCCATTTCAACGATGCAACAGATGTGGCCTGAAGCACAGGGGACAGGGGGTAGAATCTGACCGTCTCGGTGCTGAGTGCATAACCCGGCAGTGCTGCAGCAACGGTTGCCGAGACAGGAAATTCGAGGCCAAGGCCTGCATTGTGGGCCACTGTCTCATCGATCAGGCCGATAAACAGGGTAGGGTCTGCATCCTGGATCGCGTCGACGATATTCGTGTAAGCAAGTGAACCCCCGCCATACAGGGAAGAGATGAAAGGGGTTTCGGTCGCATTCTTCAGCCGGGCAATGAGAATGGCGGTGTGTTCCTCGCTGCCTTCATCAACATAGGCAGTGGTAATGTATTCCACCAGCCGCTGGCTGTAGATCTCGAAGTACAGGCTGTCGATATCGAAGATCCCCACCGTGATGTACGGGCAGTTAACGGGAACCAATTCACCGATGCCATCAATGCTTTCCCCGGTGATCAGAAATCCCAGGGATGTACCCGTTTGGTAGCCTGCATCGGCATTGTTGATGGTGAAGGAGAAGGTGCCGTCCGTTATGTCCGATGCTGAAATCAGAAGGATATCACCGTCTTCGTCATACACGGAGACAGAACCGGAAGGCAGTGCTGCTGAGGTGACGGTTTCTTCATCATAGTCGACATAATTCACCGTACCGGAATAGGTAATGACTGCCGCATAGAGGTTCGAGCCCAGCAGAGCAGTCCATGCCGCAAAGACCATTAGAGAGATTCTCTGATTTTTCATACCATATCCTCCTCTCGGTATGCTGATCCGAGGATTGACCCTGTTCGATGTCAAACCTGCCATCTGTCTTTAGTGTTCCCAGCGCATAACAAGTACCAAGTAAAAAGGATGCATACAGGCCAGCAGCTTATCAAATGCAGCTATTCAAAATTTCTTGGATACGCTCACATTGTAATCTGTAAAATTAGATAGTACAGTTTAAGATAAAATACGGATTGATTAAATCAAGTTCTCATGCGTGATATTTTCAGTCCGCTTTTCTTTTCCGCGGATGACCGATCAATAAAGTGGATGTTTTTATATTCCGTTCAAAAAAATAGAAACGTTCTTTCTCCTTTTTTCGGATTGATTCACTCTGCTCTAACACAAACAGTTTTTCTCCCGACAGGTTCGGTTCCATATGATCATTAAAAATTATTGACCGTACTGGTCCTGAAAAATTATCCGGACCTTGACATTGACCGGTCCGGAATTAGAGTAATAATTTATATTGATATCCGCATCACTAATTCTATTGCTTTTCCGTTACGATCATTATGATCAGGATTTCATGAGATGAAATATTGAGCATGGGGAATAGTCGTCTCAGCGCAGGATGTCTTCAGGAAACGCCACCGAACTGCTCTTTGCAATCTGAAAAGGTTCATAAAAAAATGAAGAAAGGAGAACCTCGATGAGTAAGTCAAAGTTTATTCTCGCAGGGATCTTTATGGTGGCCCTGATCGCTTTTATGAGCGGCTGTACAGAGGACAAGAAGTACTATCCTTTTCTCGGCTCGGACGGTGCCGGCGCTGAAGAAATCATACAGGAATTGTATTCCAAGGTCAGGGTGATCCATGCAGATTACCTCCTGGGAGCGGTGGATATCGACATTGATGACGGCGAAGCCTCCCTTACGGCACTCGGATACGGGGAAACATCAGGCTATGTTCCCCTGGAACCGGGGTACAGAAATCTCAAGGTCACGCCTTCGGGGCAGGCTATGGAAATCAAGATCGAAGGAAACATCGAGCTATTTCTCAATTTCGACTACACAGCCCTTGCCATACCGGTTGTCGAAAACGGTCTTATCTTTCGGGCAGATTTCCGTGCAGGGCCTACATTGAGCAACGATGAAGATGTACAAATACTCTTGCTTCCCGACGCGCGTTATAGTGTTGAGGGAATGGCCAAGATCCGTTTCATCCATGCGTCGCCCGATACACCCGATGTGGACGTGGGTTATTTTGACCGGTCAGCGGGCGCTCTCGTAAAGGTATTCGAAGATGTGTCATTCTCGTGTGCAGAGGAATATGTGCTCGCTCCTCCCGATACCTATACCTTTGCTGTGACCGTAGCCGGCTTCGACGATCCGGTCCTTTTATTCGAGCCTGTATCCCTTGCCGACGGAGGTGTCTATACAATCATCGCTCACGGTAGTTTCTCCCCCGATGATGAATACCCGTTACGAGTGACTGTTTTCGTTGACAACCTGTCCGGTGATGAGGCCTTTGATCTCGTACAGGCAACGCTGCCGGAGATACGTGCCATCCACACCAGCACCCGCGCTTTTGAAATACCCGTGGATGTTGCAGTGGATGACGGTTTCGATGAACCTGCCTTTGAGGACGTCGCCTATGGAGACAGCTCCGGTTACGGCACTCTTTTCCCGGGTACCCGAAACCTGAAAGTAGTACCTGCAGATCAAGAACAGCCTGTGGTCATAGAGGCTGATCTTCCTCTGGAGGTCAATGACGATTACACGATTTTTGCGATGGATGATCCTGAATCGGAAGCAGGGCTTATCCCGGTGGCACTATACGATGATCGAGCTGCAGTGAATGACCAGGTCAAGCTACGTTTCGTGCATGCATCTCCGGATGCTCCGGCAGTGGACGTCGGTCTATGGGACGGAGAGACTTTTACACCGGTCTTTTCGAACGTGGCCTATACCGAATTCTCAGACTATGTACAAGTGGATCCGGGCGAGTATACCTTCGGGGTTGCCGTTGCCGGCCAGCCGACCCCGCTTCTCGTCTACCAGAGCGTAGACCTCGATGGAGGTTCGGTACTCACCGCAACGGCATTCGGAACTGTTTTGGACGAGCTTGATCCGGGGGTCGATGACGACGATTTTCCGTTTACAGTGGGCGTATTCGTGGATAACGATCCCGGAGATACCTTTATCGAACTGACCCCTCAGGAAGCGGGAGAATAAGCATTATGATCCGGCCTGGAGGCTTGGTCCTCTCAGGCCGGATGCAATCGGGTCTGAAAGGAATAAAAAAAGAGGAACCGGGTTCGCATTAATACAAAAGATCAGGGGTAGATCCGTTCCCCGAATATGCTGGTTCCGATCCTGACCAGGGTTGCCCCTTCTTCGATTGCAATGAGGTATGAATCGCTCATACCCATGGACAGGTGCTGTATCTTCGTGTTTTCTATAGTCGCCTCTTTAAGCTCTTCAAAAAGGGCCTTGGTGATTCTGAAAAACGGTCTCAGTCCTTCGGGGTCTTCGAGGAAGGGTCCCATGGTCATCAGGCCCTGGACCTGAATGTTTCTGAAAGAAGAGATCTTTTCGACAAGGGCCATTACATCACCGGGCATAACCCCTGCTTTCTGTGGCTCCTCTGCGGAGTTTACCTCGATGAGCACAGGCATGACCTTGCCGTGTTTTTGGGCATGCCGGTCGATCATCTCGGCGAGTTCCACGGAATCTACGGTCTCTATCATGTCAAAGAGCGGAACGATATACTTCACCTTGTTTTTCTGGATGTGGCCGATAAAATGCCATGTTGCCTTGTCCCCGATCTCCTGGATAACCTCCCGTGACTCCTGCAGATAGTTTTCCCCGATAAGGGTTATCCCGCTGTTAATCGTCTGAAGTATCTCCTGGGCATTCCTGGTCTTGGCTGCGGCAACGACCTGAACACCCTGCGGGATTGTGGAAAGTATCTTGAGCACATTTTCACCGATAGTGTTCATGGGTTTGTTATACGTAAAAGAGCGGGTGTTTTTCAATATACAATATGGATTTGTAAGGAAATTGATTGTTGTCCCGATTTAGACTGTTCATTCCGGTGGAGAAAACGTGTATAGAGTGTTTCGATGAAGATGATATCGGTATCACTTTGCATTGCATTGACCATGAGTCTGTTTTCCTTTAAGGGAGAATTCGGCAATCTCCGTGATTCAATCGATATAATGCTTCTGAACTCCGGCCGGATTCAGTATTTTGACTACAAAGATGAGCACGGGGTTTCATACAGTGTGGGTGCAGTGCTGATAGATGCTTCTCCTGAAACGGTCTGGGGCATACTGGAGGATATCGAGAATCTTGGCTCGGTTCTGACACATATCGAATATTACAGGATCAGGCATGGAAGTACGGATGAAGGGAAAGGGGAGATTCTTTTAGAGGGGAGGTTCGCCATCCCTGATTTCCCTGCCCAGTTTACGCTTGCCATGGATTTTGACCGGGCCGGCAAATGGAGAAAATGGCATGTCCTGACTGCCGAAGAAGAGGCCTCTTTCAACAGAAGGGGTATAGGTGTCCTGCCTTCCGGCGGGCTTATAAAAGATATGGCCGGGTTCGAATATCTGGAACCTTTTGAAGACGGCAAAAAGACTGTTTATTATTATGCCATGAACATAACGAGTACCATCCCGATGCCGGAATTTATCAAAAATAATATTCATGATGCTGTTTATGCCAGGCAGATGGACATGATCAGGGATATGGCAGAGTCATTCACTGAAAACCCTGAAGAAGAAGTAATTGAATGATCAGGTGATTTAATCCCGCATTTTTATTTTTCATGCAAAATTGCGGGAGCTGCTTCAGCCGCGATTGGTTTTCTCCCGGTTGCCTTGTAATCGCGGCTTAAGCCGTTCCCACATGGTATCTGCTTCTCCGGCGTTAATGCAGATTCGATCAGAACTGGATACCGGCCTCTGCA